>JAUSOT010000019.1 GCA_030656075.1 Candidatus Cloacimonadales bacterium | reverse complement strand
TGTGAGAAACATCTGTGAAAGCGTGAGAATGACGATTTTCTTGCCATACATTTTCAATTTATAAAAGGAAAATTCTCCGCCGATGATAACGGCAATGAAGGAAAGAGTAACTTCCGAAAGAACATAGAGCATTTCCATGTTTTCATGCCGGATCAGTTTCATACCGCTGTCACCGATCAATACACCCGCCAGGATGTATCCGGTGATCGCCGGCAGCTTGATCTTTTCGGAAAGCTGACCAAACAGGAAGCCGACCAGCAAGAGCAATCCTGAACTGAAAATGACATGATGCGCAAAATAATATTCGATAAGTTGGATTATTTTTAGCATAATTTTCCTAACTATTCTGTTCCAGGAGGTAGCTCTTCACAAGCTCGGTTTTCTTTAATTTTCCAAAAAGCAACATTAATTTAAGTCTCATTTTAGGACCTTTCAGGTCGCCACTCAAAATCACACCCATATCGGCAAGATACCTGCCGCCGCCTTCATAACCGTATTCCGGCAAAACTCTTCCGGTATAAGTCCGGGATGCAACCACGATCAGAATATTCTTATCCAAAGCTTTTTTAATTGTCGGCAAAATTGTAAACGGAACATTTCCCCTTCCGAAAGCTTCCAAAACAATTGCTTTCACATTCCGATTGATCGATGCTTCCAGATGATGGCTTCCCATGCCGGAAACGCATTTGATCAGATCGATGTTTGTTACGATTTGATCTGTTTTAATGGTTTCTTTGATGATCCGTTCACGATAAAAAATCACTTTATCAGGATCGATAATTCCCAGCAATCCATACAGGGGTGTTTCAAAAGCATCTGTTTTTCCAGAGTTAGTTTTAACTACGTCCCTAGCACAATTTATGTCATCATTCATCACCACCAATACACCACGATCGGAAGTGATATCATCGCTGGCAACCCTCACAGCGCCGACGATATTGCGTGGTCCGTCCAAACCAAGTTCTGATCCGCTGCGCATAGCAGCTGTGAGGACAACCGGTTTTCTGGTAGAAAGCATCAAATCCAGAAAATAAGCAGTTTCTTCCAAGGTGTCGGTGCCGTGAGTGATAACGATTCCATCATAATCTATGATTTTTTCTTCAACAAGTTTTCCCAGAGCAAACATCTTTTCAGGGTCCATGTAGGGGCTGGGAATATTAGTGAATTCGCACACGTTTATTTCTGCGACATCCTGTAATTGAGGAAAGGAATGCAGCATCTCGATCAGTTCATCATTCGGTAGAATCCCAAAATTTTTATCATACTTCATGGCGATAGTGCCGCCGGTCGTTATGATGAGAATTCGTTTCTTCATCAATTCCTCATACTACTATTTTTCAGGTTAGATTTTTGATGAATATCAAGGTGTCAAGATTAGAATTAAAACGCCTTTTTGTAATGAAATTTGCGAGTAAAATGAACGCATCATAACTCATCGTAGAGTAACTGATAAAGCGGTTTTCTGCTTATTCAGGAAGAGGTTGGGAATTTATTCTTGACATCAAAACAGAGTGATTGCTTTTAACACGAAGTGTGCGCCCATGGCTCAATTGGATAGAGCACCTGACTACGGATCAGGAGGTTTGGGGTTCGAATCCCTATGGGCGTGCCATTTATGCGTCGGCTTTGCTATAGCAAAACGGTCGCTTTTTTTTTGGCTTGCGAAGTGTTGGCCTTTCAGCTTGCTGGAAAACAATCGCTATTCTTTCTACGGCATCCAGCAAACGAAATACAAAACAAGATTTGGCTTTCCGCTTCTCTCAATTTTTCTCAGGAAAACACATTGTTTTTTTTAACAACGAACAAACACGAACAAGTAATGTCTTTTTCCATCAGTTAATTGGGATGAGAATCCCTCTTCTTGCACGAGTTCGACAAAACGTTGGCTTACGAAGTGAACGATCATGGAAAAGCGAGCTCGAATCTAGCTGTGAGCTTAGTGAATCATCAATTACTACATAAATTTCACCGAATCTTCACCGGAATAAAATCTTAAATCTGAGTACTATCACCATACTTTTTGATCAATTTCCTACCTTATATTCACCTTCTCAACTTTTTCATTTGACAAGATTATAATTGAATCGAGATTACATATCGGTTGAATAA
>JAUSOT010000016.1 GCA_030656075.1 Candidatus Cloacimonadales bacterium | reverse complement strand
ACCGTCACTTCCTGTGAAACCGACGAGATATCGGATATTTTTCATATCAAAAAAAAGAATACCTTCTACCTGAAAGGTAGCAAGTTTTGATTTAATATGCAGGGTTCTTTCCCTTGATACGACAGGTTTATCCATTATTACGACTCCTCTTCTAAAGATTATTCAACCACCTGTTCAGTTCTTCAACGATCAAAGCCTCTTTGTTTACCTTCCCTTTGCCCATTAAGGTTTCAACATGCTCGAGTCGTTTCAGCACCTTTGTGTTTTGGGGGTCTCTTTTTATAATTTTTTTCAATACATTCCGTGCTATTGTCAGATGACCTTGCTTAATATAGAGCTCGGCCAGGGTAATGGTGTGAAAATCTGATGAAATCTGCTCAATATCACTCACTTCGTCATCTGCTGTTAGCTCATCAGACTGGGAATCCTTCTCTGTGGATGAAATTTTTCCAGATATTTGTTCCTTTTTTTTCCTGTCTGATTTCCATTAACCCTCCAAAACTTTTTAAAATACTTTTTTCTTTAGAAATAAAATATTCTTTTCGTTTTCTCTTCTATATTTCACATCATGCATCAATTTTTTTACAAAGTGGATTCCCAGTCCACCAATTTTTCTATCTTCCAAAGAAGTATTGAGATCCGGTTCCGGTAAATTGAGTGGATCGAACTCAACTCCATCGTCGGTTATTTCCAAATAAAAATATTCTTCATCCAGCCACCATTTCACTTCGATCTCATGTTCATCCTCATCCGGATGGCTATAGGAAATGATGTTCATCAGTATTTCTTCCACTGCAAGACAGATTTCGGCATTAGATCGGAATGGGATTTTTTCATTGTCGCCAAATTCTTCCAAAATCGCATTGAAATGATTGATCTCTTCTTTTTTGTTTTTTAGGATTATCCGGTTGATCTTGTTCATAAGTTATTCTCTATTTAATATTGTCTTTTAACATCAGAACGCGTAGCGCCATGATCGTGATATCATCCGATTGTTCGGCATTTTTTGTGAAGCCTTGCACGGCATTCATTGTTATTTCAATTGTTTCCCGGGGAGTAGATTCTCCCAGTTTTTTCAGGAATTCTTCCATTTTGGCATAAGAAAATTCATTCCCATCGATATCCATTGCTTCGTTCACACCATCGGTATAAAGATAAAGCATGTCATTTTTTTTCAGTGTTATTTTATTGGATGTGTAATTGCAGTCATCAATGATGCCAAGTGCCATGCCTTCCGTATTTTCCAACTGCATGATCTCGCCGTTTGCTTTGATCAGGTAGGGATTGTTATGCCCGGCATTGCAATACGTAAAGCTGCCTGTTTTCACATTTAACACAGCCATAAAAGTTGTTACGAACATTGCTGCATCATTTTCCTGACACAGATCATAATTCACCTGGCTCATTATCGTTTCGGGAGAATCAACATAATTGGCTTTAGCTTTGATCAGAGTTTTAGTTACAGCCATGAAGAGCGAAGCAGACACACCTTTTCCGGAAACATCGGCAATGATGAGAGCGAGATTATCTTCATCCAGGAAGAAGAAATCATAAAAGTCGCCAGCCACTTCTTTGGCAGGAATGTTGCGCGCAAACAAACTGAATTCTTTGCGATGCGGGAAAGGTGGGAAAATCCGTGGAATGAGCGATTCCTGGATATGACGGGCGATCCGCAGTTCACTTTCCACCGATTCACGGGCTTTGGTGGCATTGGTCAGGTCGTTGATGTAGTGCTTCAAATCGATCACCATTTTATTGAAGACCATGGCCAGTTCATGAATTTCATCCTCTCCTCTGATGTTTACCATTTGCACGTCCAGATCACCAGTTGCCAATCTTTCCGTCTTTTTCATTAAATTTCGGATTGGATTTGTAATATTGAAAGCAACCCACACGACGGTGAGCATGATCACCAAATATCCCAGGATCATCACTCCCATCTGTTTGATAATGCGCGAATAAACCACATCCAATATTTCCCGTTCCGGAATAACTGCAGCGAGAGTCCAGTTGCAGGAAACAATCGGTGTATAAATAATCCACTGTTTAATACCCTTGATCGGGTCATTAAAAGGTTCTACACTTTTTTTGCCTTTGATCATCTCGCGTCCAAAAATCCTCATCTGATTGAAATTATAAGTGACAGCTTTGCTGAAAATTGTTTCACGCATGATGTCCTTTTCATTGGGATGATAGATATAGGTGCCGTATTGGCTGATCATGAAAATATAACCGCCCATGATATGGATATTTTCCATCGTTTCCCGCAGTTTTTCCAGGCTGATATTAGCTGAGGCAATTCCCAGGAATTTGTTATTTTTGTAAATAGGAACTGAAAAAGTGACCTGCAGTGTGTTATCTTCAGTTCGGCTGTAATATGGTTCCGACCAGTATGGTTTTTTTAATAGCATGGGAATAGAATACCAGTCAGCACTACAATAATCATAATCTTTTGTTAAATCGGTAGTTAGTATTCTTCCTTCTTCACGATAAACATAGGGAGCAAACCTCTTCTTCTTAGCAAAAGAATATGGCTCGAAAGCAATTGCCATACTATTGATTAAAGAATCACTTTTCACTAAATCTATCAACAGATTGAAGATTTCTTTTTCATCAGGTTCAGCCATCACTTCCAGCATTTTGGAAATGCCAATCGGATATTGAGCGATTTTTGTGAAATCCGTATTCAGAGTTGAAGCATTATGGCTGGTTAGCTCAACCAGATAATCTTTCATCTGTTCGATAGCTGAACTCTTGTTCCACTTAAAATTTAAAAAAAGGATCGTACTATAAATTACCAGCAACGGTAAACCAATAGAAAGGATCAGTTTCCAGACGATAGGTCTTTTGATTTTAGTCATTTTTGCCTCCCTTTATAAAAATCTTGATAGGGAGGAATGCTCTTTATAAGTCCTTGCTCCAATAAAATTTCACCAACTTGATTGTAGTCATGTTCGGCCAGAATTCCCCAGAAGGAAGCGTTCTCACCGGTTTGATATTTCATCGATTCTTCGATTACCTGCAGCATCCAGCTTTGCGCTGCCAGGTTCGTCTGCATTTTGTGTTTATCGCAATAATTCATTACTATGGTCAGAGTTTCTTTTTTATTATTAAATGCATATTCCCAACCCTTAAGGCTGGCTGCACAAAATTCCCGGCACAGTTCTGATTTTTGATTGATCGTGGCTTCGGTACAGTAAATTCCGTCTTCCGGAAAGTTCAGATCATAATCGGAAAAAAAGAACGCATTCAATTCATCAGTATTTACTCCTGATAGAATGATTTTGTAATATTCATTATAATACATAGCGGAAGCTACATCCCAGGCATCAGCCAGGAAGGCTTGAATATTGTAGGATTGCGGGACTTCTTCGTATTCTATGCTGTATTTACTGAAAAAAGCAGTGGGTTGAATGGAGAAATCTCCACTCCAAAGACTTATCCTTTTACCATTCATGTCTTCCGGTTTTTCGATGCCGGAATCTTTTTTAGCTACCAGGATCAGAGAAGATTTCTGCAAAATCTGGCAAAGATTAACTATTTCTGCACCTTCGGATTTTAGAGCAATTGTTTGACTTAACCAGGCGGTACAAAAATCAACTTCTCCATCCACCAATTTATTCAACGGACTACCCGATCCATCAAAAAATTCCAGTTGGACATCCAAACCGGCTGCTTCATAAAATCCCTTTTCATAAGCCATTATGAAACCGGCAAATTGAGCCTGAGGGAACCAGTGCAAGCCAAATTTAACCGATTGCAGTTCCTGACTATCCTGAGAATGAATAGCAGCACTCAAAACCAAAATCATAATTATAAAAATTTTCTTCTTCATTTTCTTAATCCATACAAGTTAAAAATTATTTAAATCTCAATTTCCAGCCCATCATAAGCAAGTTCGATTTCCAGTTCCTTTTCTTCGCTGGTTATCTGGGCGTATCTGCGGGTATCATGCAGCATCTTCTCCAGGATTTTATCATCATAAGTCGGTTCGTTGTGAAAAAGCACGATTTGCTTCACATCAGATTTTAAGGCTAGTTCCACCCCAATAATACCGCTGGAATGACCCCAGTCTTTTTTCATATCCATATTTTGAGAAAGAATGTATTGAGCATCAAACACAAGCAGATCAGCATTCCTGAAGAAATCAAGGAAGAGGTAATCGGCGCTTTCGGAAGCTTCATTGTGCTCCGAATCGGTGGAGTAAACAATTTTTCCCCCGTTTTTCTGAAAGCTGTATCCGTATGAGCATCCAGGATGATTTTGCTGTATGCTGTTGATCTTATATCCGGCTATTTCATATTCTTTTCCCAATTCCAGCACATGAAATTTGATCGTTCCCATCATATCTTTCCACTGCAGGGGAAAATGCCGAAAGTTCTGTTGATAGATAAAGGCATCTTCCAAATCTTTATGGCAGCCATAGATGTTAACAATATTGCCCGGAATGAAAGCCGGCACAAAGAAAGGAAATCCCTGGATGTGGTCCCAATGCAGGTGCGACATGAAAATATGAAAAATACCAGGCAAACCATCCCGCAGTACGCTGTTGCCAAAATCCCTCAAACCGGCTCCGGCATCGCAAAGCAGGTATTCTTTGGGAGCGCGGTTATTCAGCTCATCATCCTTGATCTCCACGCAGGCAGTATTACTGCCAAAAGTTCCATTTTCAGAAAAAGTGAGTTCTTTATCTACAAAATATTTAATCTCCTGATCGTTCTTCAAACTATACTGTCGGGATTTCCTAATTGCGTTGTACAGTTTTTCTTTGATGTGTTTTTCAGTTATCGAATTCGGCAGGGAACCCCGTGTTCCCCAGAAATGTATTTTCATAAAATACCCTTAATAATCAGCTATTTATTCTCATATTTCCAAATCAGAATAAGTGACAAACTTACTCTTTAAATCTGGAATCGAACCTAAAAATCTACAGGTGGAATGTCAAATTGTTTAAGAAAATAAATTAATTTTCCAATAGAATTTTTATAAAATCAGAAAAATCAGCAGCAAATGAAAAGATGTAAAAAAAGATAAGCCTTCCGTTTCCGGAAGGCTAATAAATTGGGGTGGATGATGGGATTCGAACCCACAACGCCCGGAACCACAATCCGGTGCTCTACCGTTGAACTACACCCACCACATAAAAAATACCAAATATCAAAAAACAAATCACAAAATCAACAAATCACAAAATCACAAAATCAACAAATCACTAAATCAACAAATCAAGATCGTTCACTTCGTGAGCCGACTTGTGCTTACCGTGTTTGCTACGCTGAGTTCCGAACCGATGTGTTTTCTGAAAGTCATAATTGAATGAATGCCAGAAAACAAATCTCGTCCGCGATTGTGTTTGCTTCGCAAAGCACAAATAATTGGCACGCCAGCAGGGACTCGAACCCCAGACCTACGGATTAGAAATCCGTTGCTCTATCCAGCTGAGCTACTGGCGCACTTCTATAAAAATCGACATTGTATTTTGAGAAACACAATGTCAATATGTAAAATGGTAGCGGCGCAGGGATTTGAACCCCGGACACTCGGATTATGATTCCGATGCTCTAACCAACTGAGCTACGCCGCCAATAATAGCTATTTTTTTTGTGCATCTGTTTTGGGAGATGAAAGATTTTTTGAGGGAAAAATGGTAGCGAGGGCAGGATTTGAACCTGCGGCCTTCGGGTTATGAGCCCGACGAGCTACCAGACTGCTCCACCTCGCATCATAAAGCTTGCAAATAATTTTTTAGGCAGTATGCGTGTCAAGAAAAAGATATTGAGAAAAATCTTGACTTTAAATCCATGAAAATGCGAACTTCATTAGTGTTTTAAAAAGGAAATTTATGTTTATTGAAATAATCGTTAGCGTGAATCCGTTCGAAACTCGAATTGCGATTCTGGAAGATAATAAACTGGTCGAACTTTTCGCAGAGAAAAAGGAAAAAGAGTTGCTGGTCGGCAACATTTTCAAAGGAATTGTGAAGAACGTTCTACCCGGCATGGGAGCTGCTTTTCTGGATATCGGACTGGCTCGTACAGCTTTTTTGCATTTCAAGGATATCGATCCCGGCACACTGAGCGCTGTGAAAAAGAAAATTTATCACAAAAATGATTCTTCCTTAATTAATAGAATCCTCAGTCCGGGTCAGGAAATAGTCGTTCAGGTTAAGAAAGATCCAATTGGGAAAAAAGGTGCCCGCGTAACCGGCAAATTATCGATCCCTGGCAAATTTCTTGTTTTCATGCCCAATCAGAAAAAACTTTCAATTTCCCGGAAGATAACCTCCACCAAGGAAAAAACCAGGATCAAAGATATTTTAACCGAGCTTAAAGATCCGACAGTCGGGCTAATAGTCCGAACAGATACAGATTACATAGCAGTAGAAGATTTTGAACAGGAATATAATGGATTGCAGAAGACCTGGAAGCTGATCGAAAAACAGATAAAATATGCTAAAGGACCAGCCTGCATCTACGATGAAAGCGACTTGTCATTTTCGCTGGTCAGAGATTTGTTCAATTCCAATGTGAATAGGTTGATCGTCGATGACAAAAAACTGCGCAATCATATTCTTTCGAGGTTGAAGAATATCACTCCCGAATTGATCGACCGGGTTGAACTTTATAATGAGGATTCCCCTATCTTTGATGCTTACGGCATCGAAAAAGAGATCGAAATAATTTACAAATCAAAAGTAAATTTACCAAGTGGCGGCAATATTTCGATAGATCAAACCGAAGCACTTGTAGCGATCGACGTTAATACCGGCAGCTTCACAGGCAGAGAAAATTATGAAGAAACGATCGAATATACCAATATCGAAGCTGCAATAGAAATCGCTCGTCAAATTCGTTTACGGGATCTCAGCGGTATCATGGTGATAGATTTCATCGATATGCGAAGCGATGAGAGCAAAGAAAATGTTTATACCGCTCTGAAAAACGTGATGAAACGGGACAGGGCAAAACACAAAGTCTTTCCTTTCAGTCAATTGGGATTAGTAGAAATTTCCCGTAAGAGAACCCGGCCCAGCTTGCTTCTTACCTATTCGGAAAAATGCCCGCATTGCTTTGGAACAGGACGCTTACTTTCCCGAGATTCCGTCGCAATTAAAATTCTGCGCTGGTTGCAGCGAGCCAGTTATTTCATTAAAATTGAACCACTTCAGATTTTTGCGCATTCTAATGTGATCAGTTTTATCGAAGCTAATCCGGAAATTTTCAAAGATGTGAAAAACAAGATCGAATTCACAGAAGACAACCTGATAGAACCGGATAAATTTCGTGTTGTATCGAAAAAAAATAACAAGGATATTACATTCACCTATAATACTTAGAATTTAATCTTCCAGAAAAGACATAATTCTTGACAATAAGAAGCCCAAAAAAAATTTAGTTGTTTTCACGTTGTACAAAGTGTCTCTCAAAAGAGATGAAGTATTGCGTGAGATAGGTTAAAGGAGATTGAAATGTACGCAATAGTAGATTTTAAAGGTACTCAATTTAAGGTTGAGAAAGATATGATTATCAAAGTTCCTTATCTGGGGGAATATGAAGCCGGCACAGAAATAGAACTATCCAAAGTTCTGCTTCTGAACACGGATGACGACACGATAATCGGCACCCCAGTTGTGAAAGATGTAAAAGTTATGGCTGAGGTTATCGATCATTTTAAAGACAAGAAAGTTATCATTTTCAAGAAGAAAAGAAGAAAAGGATACGAGAAAAAACAAGGTCATCGTCAGAATTATACCCGGATCAAAATCAAGGACATTATTAACTAAGGAGCGGTCATGGCACATAAGAAAGGTGTAGGAAGCAGTAAAAACGGTCGGGACAGTAATCCTCAATATCTCGGTGTAAAAATATACGGTGGTCAGCAGGTCGTTGCCGGAAATATCATTGTTCGCCAACGCGGCACCAGAATTCATAAAGGAAACAATGTCGGCCTTGGCAACGATTTCACGCTCTTCAGCTTGATCGATGGTTTCGTGAAATATGAGACTAAGAAAGCCGGCAGGAAATTCGTGAGCGTTTACCCGGACAGAATTTAGCAATTAAAAAATGTTTTCCTAAAAGCAGCTATCAAGCTGCTTTTTTTTTCTTCATTTTAAATTAGTAAATAAATATATCGTGGAGGAAACATGGCAAGCAAACCAAGCTTCAATTATTATGACAATTTAAAAGACATTTCCCAGGTGCGTTCCGTGGCAGAAACACTTTTAATGAATTCTCAGGTTCGCAAAGTTACCGCTGCCGAAGCCTATCAATTAGCCTTATCGCAACCCGGCGTATCTTCCACCGATCTGGAAATTTATCCTGCCTACGCTGAAAAGATCGGTTTACCGAAAGGTGCAACTGTTTTGAACGACTGCCACGGCAAGATCATCGGTAGAACGGCGAAAGCAAGAGTGTTTTATAATCGCATTCCCGAAAACGAAAAGCGTAAAGTGGAAGGCGACATCAGGGAAGCTGTTTTTCAGATGGGTCAGTATAAATTGATCAAAGCTGAAGCAATCATCGGATTGGACAAAGACCTGATGTTGAAAGGAACTTTTGTAACCACCGAATCAGATGCCATGAACGTTTTTAACTGGTTAACGAACTTTACTCCATTTGAACTTTTGGCAGAAGAATATAAAAACAGCAAACCACTTCCCATCCAGGATATCATCATCGTCGGCTTCAATGAATGGACTTGCCACGATTCGTATTACACTAATATCGGCTCGCCGCAACTGGCTTTGGTGGATGAAAAACACAACGTAATTTTCAATCTCGGAATGCGTTATTTCGGAGAAAGGAAAAAGGGAACGCTAACTTTAGCCTGGACTTCCGGTATGCGCCTGGGCATGGCTGCCTGTCACGGTGGCATCAAAGAAATCGATTTTTCCGAATGTGAAAATGCAGAATTCCATAAGCTGGGAAAACGCTCGATCGCTTTTTATGGACTATCCGGTACCGGAAAATCATCTCATACAAATTCTATCGATAATGGTGGAACGCTTCCCAAAGGATTTAAAAAATTTATCCTCCATGATGATGCCTTCCAAATAGACAATGAAAACAAGATTTGCCGCGTATGGGAACCCTCTTTGTTTGATAAAACCGACAGCCGTCCCATCGATCATCCCGATTGGAAATATTGCATTTCCCTGATGAATCACGCTCAGATGGAAGTGAACGGCAAAAATATGCCGATTGGGCTGGATCTGCGTCAGGCAAACGGCCGAGCCATCCTGGATCGTGATCTGCTGGGAAAATGGGTGAACCGTTGCAGTTTTCCCAAAGCGCTCACCTGGCTGATGAAGGACAACGTTCTGCCACCAGTCTTGAAATTTGCTAACAGCAACCTGGCTGTTGCCATGGGAGCGGCATTGGTCACACGCCGCAATCGGGCTGAAAACGTGGTGGAAGCCGATCTACAAAAATTGGTTTTCGAACCATTCGCCAATCCGTTCCGTGTGTATGAACTTTATAAAGATGTGGAAGCATTCAGGAAAGTAATTGAAACCGGAGCCGAATGTTATGCCTTCAATTCTGCCGCTTATTGGAAATCATCCGACACCGATCTGGAAAATATAAAACTGCAAGATTCATTAACGCTTCAAACTGCCATTCTAACTGGTCAACTCGATTGGGAAAACTGGAGTCTGCTGCCGGGCGCTCAGCTTCCCACCAAAGCCAGCCTGGAAAAATTCCTGCCGGGATTTTACGATAAATACGATCCACAGAAAAGGCAAAACTTGCAAGATTATATCGAACTTTTGAAAAACAGATTCGATGAACGCAAAGAATTTTTGAAATCCTCAGATTTGCAGACCAAGCCGGCTTTACTGAATGAGTTGGTGGATTCTCTGCACATTCAGTCTTAATAAATTCCCGCTCCCGCTAAAGCAGCGGGAGCAAATTTTATGCTTTCAGTTATTTTCATTCTAATTCTGGGAATCACTACCGGATATCTGCTAAAGAAAAAAGAAAGTTTCATCAAAACCGCTGATAAACTGCTGCTCTGGTCGATCTATCTGCTTCTTTTTCTGCTGGGAATTTCGGTCGGTTCCAATCAAACCATCATTCGGAATTTTGCTGAAATCGGTTTTAAAGCAATCATATTATCTCTATCGGGAGTAGCTGCCAGCATTTTTCTTTCCTACTTAGTTTACAGATTTTTCTGGAAGAAAAATGAAAAATAGTCTCATCATTATTCTCTTTTTCACGGTTGGAATTCTTTGCGGATTTTACGAAGTTATTCCCCGAATTTTTATTGAAAATGATCTCAGTTCGTACGCTCTTTATTTGCTTATCTTTTTGGTGGGAATTACTGTCGGTGGAGATTCGGATAGCTGGAAAATACTGCAAAAGGAAAAGTTAAGAATTTTTCTTGTTCCAACTACAGTTGTTGTGGGAACGCTGATCGGTGTGGGAATTGCTAGTTTCTTTCTTTCCGGCATCAATCTGCGGGAATCCTTAGCAGTCGGAGCCGGATTTGGTTATTACAGCCTTTCCAGCATCATCATTTCGCAGATTTCCGGCAAAACCCTGGGCGTGATCGCCCTGCTGGCAAATATCACGCGGGAAATATTTACGTTACTTTTCACTCCCATCATAGTGAAATATCTGGGCAAATTAGCTCCAATCGTTTCCGGTGGAGCCACTTCGATGGATACAACCCTACCGATCATCACGAAATTCTCCGGCAAAGATTATGCCCTGATCTCCATTTTCAGCGGGACTGTTCTAACCATTCTCGTGCCTGTGCTGGTAACGTTTATCTTAAAGATTTAGACAGGATAACGGGAGAACTGGAATTTCCAGAAATCCTGCAATCGCTCCTTTCATTTTTTTCCCCACTTAGCTTAGAAAGTATGATAGTAAGAAGCCCTTACAAGGTTAAGCCTTCCATCTTGACTTTTTTTTAAGGATTCCGATATTGTCCGCAGAAAAATTGGGAGGAAGAAATGAAGTATTTAATCTTTTTACTTACCATAATTTTATCCTTAGGTTTTACTGGTTGCGGAAAAGATAGCGGCATCAATCCGCTGCCGAATTTCGATGCCATGTGGGATTATTCCCAACCCGATTCTACCGAGATGAGATTCAAAGAAATTCTTCCCCTCATCACCCAAACCAATGAATTTAAAGTTGATGAACAATACAAAGCTGAACTTCTCACCCAGATTGCTCGAGCTCAGGGAATGCAGGGTAAATTCGACGAAGCAGCAATCAATCTGCAGCAGGCGGAAAACCTGATCAAAGAAAACATGCCGGTTGCTCAAATCCGTTATTATTTGGAAAAAGGCAGACTGCTCAATGCCATGGGAGAAAAAGAGAACGCCGCTAAAACTTTTCTGAAAGCTTATGAATACGGACTGGAAAACAAACTCGATCTGTACACCATCGATGCGGTGCACATGCTGGGAATCGTGGAGCCGCCTGAAAAACAGATCGAATGGAATCTGATCGCCTTTTATCTGGTGGAAAAAAGCGAAGATCCACGTTGCCAAAGCTGGCTGGGAGCGCTGGCCAATAATATCGGCTGGACTTACTTCGACCTGGATGATTATGACAAAGCTCTGGTTTTCTTCCAAAAAGGCTATGATTGGCGTCAGACACAACTAGATGAAGAAGCCACCCGCATTGCCAAATGGAGCGTGGCTCGCTGTCTGAGAGCTTTGGAAAGATACGATGATGCCTTACAAATGCAGCTCGAACTGGAAAATGAGATTATGGAGAAGCAACTTGATCAGGATGGCTACGTCTATGAAGAATTGGCTGAACTTTATTCTATTAAAAATGACCGGCTTAAAATGCAGAAATATGCCAACCTGGCTTATGATCTGCTTTCACAGGATTCCTGGCTGGCAGAAAATCAGCCGGAAAGACTGGAAAGAATGAAAAATCTGGGAAAATAATCTAACTAATGCCAATAAAAATAACTGAGATTCAGAGCAAAAGCCTGGCCGCCCGGACCGGTTTGAAAGCCGGAGATACGATCCTTTCCATCAATGATAAAGCAATAAACGATTTTTTAGACCTGCAATATCATGGTTCGGACGATGTCTTAAAGATTTCCCTGAAAAATGATGAAAACAGGAAGCGGATCGTTATTCTGGAACAGGATTGGCAGACGCCGCTGGGAATTATTCCCGAACCGCATAAATGCCGAACCTGTGTTAATAACTGCATTTTCTGTTTTGTCGATCAGATGCGTCCCGATTTTCGCCCAACGCTTTACATCAAAGATGATGATTATCGCCTCTCTTTTGTTTACGGAAATTTCATCACGCTCACCAATTTAACAGGTAAAGATTTCCGCCGGATCATCGAGCAAAGAATCAGCCCGTTATACATCTCGGTGCACACCACAAATCCGATCCTGCACCAAAAGATGCTGCGCTACAAACATGATTTTGATATCCGGCAAAGACTGATCGAACTTTCCGAAAACGGCATCGAACTGCACACCCAGATCGTGGTTGTTCCCGGTTGGAACGATGGAGACGAGTTACTCAAAACTCTCGATGATCTGACTTCCCGGCCAATCGAAGCGCTGTCTGTCGGCATTGTTCCGGTTGGTATCACAAAGTTCAGGAATTCCTTGAGTATCATCAAACCTGTGAACAAATCTCAGGCGAAAAAACTGCTGGAAATTTCTGCGAATTATCCCTTCATATACTGTTCGGATGAAATTTATATTCTGGCTGAAAAAGAAATCCCGGCAGCAGAGTTTTATGATGATTATCCCCAACTGGAAAACGGGATCGGTATGATGCGGTTATTCTGGGAGAACTGGCGGGAAAACAAAAATAAATTCATCAAGGCGATCAAAAAATATGAGAATAAACTTGTTTTGATAACGGGAAATCTGGCGCAGAATGAAATAAAAAAACTTTCGGCGGAAATCAATGAAATCCTGCCGCAGAAAACCCGGGTGCAAGCTATAAAAAATAACTTCTTCGGAGAATCTGTTACGGTAACCGGTTTGCTTACTGCTCGCGATATTTTTTCACAAGTCGAACTCGATCCCGACGAAACTATTGTGTTAAGTGGAAACCTGTTTAATGAAGATGGCTTGAGCCTGGATAACGTTGACCTGGCAGGATTTAAAGCGAATTTTAAAAGGGACATTTTATTGATCGACGAAGAATTTGCCGGCTGGCAGTTCGAGTAGATTTTTTGAAATACGGATTTATTAATTCACCGGTAAAATTACAATCAAACATTTTTCCGTTCCTGCAGATAGAGTTCCCCATGCTTCTCTATGAAGTAGAGAGTTTAAAAAAATAATCACGACATTTTTATTGAACAGATAAGTTTTTATTAACAGATTAACTTGACAGATATAATGTTCAATCCAACCAACTCACCAAAAAATATTGTGTTAGGAAAATGGGAATGGGTAAAAAACGGATTCTGATCGTTGAAGATGAAACGATTGTGGCTGAAGATATTCGGGTTACTATTTCGAAATATGATTATGATGTGATTGGTGTTGTTTCTTCCGGCGAAGAAGCATTGCAAATAGGCAAAGATCATACACCTGATCTGGTTTTAATGGACATCATGCTTGAGAAAAAGATGAGTGGAGTAGAAGTTGCCACTCAAATGGAAAAAATGGGCATTCCCGTCATTTTCCTTACAGCTTTTTCCGATCAGGAAAGAATCTCCCAAGCCAAAAAAGCCAAACCTTTTGGTTATCTACTGAAGCCATTCCGTGAACGAGAACTCATAGCCACTATTGAAATGGCGCTTTATAAACACAGCATCGATATAAAACTACAGGAAAGTGTAACCAATTTTAAGCGTATCTTCGAAAACATTCAGGATGTGTATTTCGAAATCACACTCGATGGTAAAATTCTTCAGATCAGTCCATCTGTAGAAGACATGACCAGTTACAAAGTCGAAGAGTTGCTCGGGAGTTCTGTCCTGGATTTTTACTACGATGCCCGAGACCGCGATTCCAACCTTTCCAAACTGACAAAGGATTCCAAATTAAAAGACTATCCCGTTTCGCTGCTGGACAAAGACGGCACAAGATTACCCTGTATCTGCTCTGCCAAGTTGATCGTGGATGTGAAAACACAGGAAGCAAAGATTGTTGGTTCTGTGCGCAGCATCTCCGATAGCGTTGATATAAAAAATACCCTGAAAAAAACCGAAGAACGTTATCGAAAACTATTTGAATCTACGATCGACGCAGTGATGCTGATGGACGAGAATGGCTTTTTTGATTGTAATGATGCTGCTTTGAAGATATTTGGCTTTTCTGAAAAAAAACACTTTATGGGTTTAAAGCCGGAGGAAATATCTCCTCCCTTCCAACCCAACAAAATCAATTCCAAAGATTTAGTCGAAAAGTATATACAAGAAACTTATGTGAAAGGTTTCAATAAATTTGAATGGCAGCATAAACGTCATAATGGTGAAGAATTTCCGACCGATGTCTGGTTAACAGCCTTCAAATTGAAAGGTAAAAACGTCATCCAGGCAACGATTCGAGATATGACGCAATCCCAAAAAGCACGGGAAGAATTGCAGCGTTCTCACGACGTTTTGGAACAGAAAGTTCAGGAAAGAACTGCCGAGCTTACCAGGATAAATGAGTACCTTCAAAATGAGATCAGGGAACGAAAAGCAGCAGAAGAACGAAGTAAAGCAGGAGAAGCATTTTATAACACTCTGTTTGAATATAACCCGGTAGAAACTATCGTTGTAAACCAGAAAGGTGAAATCATTCAACTCAATCTTGCTGTCCGAAATAATTGTAGTCATCCCCCTAAAATCGGTGACATCATGTACAAGGATTATGCTGCTTTGCACGAGAGCGATATGTTTGGAAATCTGATAGATTGTATGAAAGCCGGCAAGACCAGGACATTTCCCAACATGAAGTATAAAGAAAAAACCTGGTCGATCACCATTGCACCGAATAAACACGGCGCCATCATCAGCGCTAAAAACATCTCGGAAGAAAAACTTGCAGAAGAACAACTGATGATGCTGAATCGGGTGTTTGGGAACCTGGGAACCGATTCGCACACCAATATCGAATTCATTGTTAAGCAGACCTGTATTATATTGAATTCCGTTTGCAGTCTGTTTTTCAGATTAGATGAAAATAATGAAAATTTAAGCGTTTTTGCTTCCTATAATTCTCCCGGTAATTTCGATAATCTAAAGTCATCATCAGGGTTGGTCTGCCTGAATGAAACGATTGGGAAAAATAAAATCGTCCATTATTCGAACCTCG
>JAUSOT010000253.1 GCA_030656075.1 Candidatus Cloacimonadales bacterium | reverse complement strand
GCAGGGAGCCCGTATCATGGGCAGCCTGCACATGACAATTCAAACCGCTGTTCTCATCGAAACATTAGTAGCGATGGGAGCAGATGTGCGTTGGGCAAGCTGTAATATTTTCTCCACTCAGGATCATGCCGCAGCAGCCATTGCCAAAACTGGTGTTCCGGTTTTTGCCTGGGAAGGTGAATCGATCGAAGAATACTGGTGGTGTACACTTCAAGCACTGTCCTTTCCCAATGGAAAAGGACCCGAATTGATCGTTGATGACGGCGGAGATGCAACTTTGTTTATTCACAAAGCTGCGGCTTATCAAGATGATGAAACTGTGGTTGAACAGGAAACTGATAATGATGAGCTTCTGGCAATTTTCAAAATGCTTAAAACCAGCCGGGATCGTGATTGGAAAGCAATCGCTTCCAACCTGAAAGGTGTTTCGGAAGAAACGACTACCGGTGTGCATCGCTTGTATCAAATGCTGGAGAATAAAGAGCTTCTATTTCCTGCGATCAACGTAAACGATTCCGTCACCAAATCCAAATTTGATAATCTTTACGGTTGTCGCGAATCTCTGGCAGATGGCATCAAACGTGCTACTGACATAATGGTAGCCGGTAAAGTTGTGGTTGTTTGCGGTTATGGAGATGTGGGTAAAGGCTGTGCCCAATCCATGCGCGGTTTTGGTGCTCGCGTCATCATCACCGAAATCGATCCGATCTGTGCCTTGCAGGCTGCAATGGAAGGATTTGAAGTTACTCTTTTGGAAAATGTAATCAATGAGGGTGATATCTTCGTTACTGCCACCGGAAATTGCGATGTACTCACCACAACTGATATGCAGCAAATGAAAGACCACGCCATTGTCTGTAATATTGGTCACTTTGATAATGAAATCCAGGTGAAAAAATTGTATGCTTTGCCAAGTGTGAAAAAAGTGAAGATCAAACCTCAGGTTCATCAAATATATTTCCCCGAAGGACATTCCATCATCCTGCTTTCCGAAGGCAGGCTCGTGAATTTGGGAAATGCTACCGGACATCCCTCTTTTGTGATGAGTAATTCTTTCACAAACCAGGTGATGGCTCAACTTGACCTTTGGCAGAATGACCATGAGATTGGCGTTTACTTCCTGGATAAAAAACTGGACGAAGAAGTTGCCAGATTGCATTTGGAAAAACTTGGCGTGAAGCTGACCCAACTCACAGAGAAGCAATCTAAATATATTGCTGTGCCTGTTGATGGTCCATACAAAAGCGAACATTACAGATATTAATTTATCTTTTTTCTCCTTCCTAATCTTCTGGTTTGGAAGGAAATATTATATTGAAGCTTTTGCTTCATAAATTGGAAGTAGAAACTTCCGAAAAAATAGCTTACGATCTGGAAAGTTCGTAAGCATGAATTCTTATTTTTATATTTAAAAAATCATAAATCAGGAGAAGTTGATGGAGTTGATTAAAAAGATCGAGAATAAGACAGCAATTGTCGGAGTGATCGGTTTGGGTTATGTTGGTCTTCCCATGGCTGTAACTGCAGCCCGAAAAGGTTTTAAGGTTATCGGTATCGATGTGAGCAAATATGCGGTGAATCATGTGAATGCCGGTGATAATTATATCGGTGATGTAGATGATGATGAGTTGAAAGAATTGGTAGAAAAAGGAATGATCCGCGCTTCTTTCGATTATTCTGAAATGAAGCATGCGGATGTGATCATGATCGCAGTACCCACTCCACTCGATAAATATCAGCAACCGGATTCTTCTTATGTTCGAGCTTCAGTCGCTTCATTGGCAGAAAATGTATCAGAGCACACTCTGGTGATATTGGAAAGCACAACCTATCCTGGTACAACCACAGAAATACTGGCTCCTGCTTTTGCTGAAAAAGGTTTTAAAATCGGAATAAATTTCTTTGTTGCTTTTTCACCGGAACGAGTCGATCCGGGCAACAAACAGTACAAAACCAATAATACTCCAAAAGTGGTGGGTGGTATGACAGAAAAATGCAACATGATCTCTGAGTTGTTTTACAAAGCGATCCTGGATGCTCCGATCTACCTGGTTTCTTCTCCGGCAGTTGCCGAAATGGAAAAGATCTATGAGAATACTTTCAGAAACATCAATATCGCTTTGGCAAATGAAATGACCATCCTTTGTGAAAGAATGAACATCGACATCTGGGAAGTGATCGAAGCTGCCAAAACCAAACCTTATGGATTTATGGCATTTTATCCCGGTCCGGGAATCGGCGGACACTGCATTCCACTCGATCCGTTCTACCTGACCTGGAAAGCCCGTGAATACGGCTATCATACTCGCCTTATCGAATTAGCTGGTGAAATCAATAATGCTATGCCGGAATTCGTGATCTCCAAATTGGTGAAACTTCTTAATAAAATTGGAAAAGCACTTTCCAGATCGAAGATCCTGCTTCTGGGTGCAGCCTACAAAAAAGACATCGAAGACATGCGTGAATCTCCTATCCGGGATTTGATTCTGATCTTGGAAAAGAATGAAGCAACTTTCGATTATAACGATCCGCACGTTCCTGCTTTCCACAATGAATTGAACGATAAACATTACGAATCGGTTGGTTTGGAAAAGCTGGAAGATTATGATGCAGTGATCATCGTAACAGATCACTCGGCTTACGATTATAAGGATATCATAAAAAGATCAAAGCTGATCCTGGACACACGTCATGCCTGCAACGGACATAAGGCAGAAAATGTATTCAGAATGTAATCATTAGAATGGGACAAGGCGATATGTTCCGGTTATTTTATGACTTTGAAGAAATGGATTTATAAGTTTTATGGCTACCAATAAACCTGTCGAAGTAAAAGAACTATTCGGAGATCTGAATCCGGCAGCGGATGATCAAAAATGGTTGGTGGTACGCACAAAACCACGTCGAGAAAAAAAGCTGGCTGGTTATGCTTTCAAAGCTTCCATAAATTATTATCTCCCTCTGGCTGACAGCATCAGAGTTTATCAGAAAAGAAAAATTATTTTTACGAAACCGCTTTTCCCAGGCTATGTTTTTGTGAAATGCAGCTACGAGGAAAGAAGAACGCTGACCATAACAGGGCATACAGCGCATTTTCTGAACGTTATCAATGAAGCAGAACTACTGGAAGAACTTCAGCAAATCTATAAAGGTACTCAAAAGGGAGCTGAATTCCGTAATGCGAAATTCCTGGAGAGCGGTACAAAAGTTTTAATAACAGCCGGTCCATTTAAAGGCTTGACAGGATATGTGGAAAATCAGAAAGATATTACTGAAGTGATTTTGCAGGTTAATATGCTGAGACAGGCGGTCGCGGTAACTGTAAAATCAAATCAGGTGAAGGTGATCCGGGATGTTGAAGAAGAT
>JAUSOT010000246.1 GCA_030656075.1 Candidatus Cloacimonadales bacterium | reverse complement strand
TAACCTGATGAAAAGCATTCACCCGGAAACGGGTTTTATCATCAAGTTTGGTAGAGAAGTCGATTTCCAATTTTTTCTTAAAAATCGCTTTTTGAGAATCGTTCATCGTGCTGTAGATTAGTTGTTCAACTTCCTCGGTCGTGGATTGCGTCATGTTCAGTTTTTTCATGCTTCCCAAAACCCGCACCATAGGAACGGAGCCCGTACTGATATGCAGGTCGGATGCTCCGGCATCGGAAGTGAATTGTAGTAATTCTCTAATTGTCAAAAAACACCTCCGGCTTAGTCGAGTTTTTGTTCCTGGTCTACTTCTTTGTCTATTCCATAGCCATGATATTCAGCATCATCTACATCATACCAAACCTGTTTTCCTTCACCTTCGGGAAAATCTGCGGTTGAAGTAGCGATATACTTGTCTGGGGGATTGCCAACAACTTCAAATTCCCAGTTTTTCTGTGTTCTGTTACCAAGCTGAGTATCTTTGAGAGCTTTATCGATATCATAATCGTCTGTGGAACCATAAGTTTGGTAATGAACACGGTAGGTGCTACGGATTGCTGCGATGGCAGATTGAGCCTCTGTTGATCGTGCATTTCTAACGTAGTTCATATAGATTGGAACCGCGATAGCAGCAAGGATGGCAATGATTACCACAACAACCAACAATTCGATGAGACTAAAACCTTTTTGATTTTTAAACGTTTTAAACATTCTTCCTCCTTATACGAATGCTAACTTTTGCAATATTTGTTCCGATAAATTGAGTTTTTTTTTTTTTGCAAGAAAAATTTATTCATCCGGCGAATAAATGACTTAATTCTTTAAGTGTTCGATAATTGCGACCTGTTATTTTTTTTAAGATGAATTCTCCCTTTATTCTTTTGGAAATTTTTATCCAGATTATTTTCGTTGCGAATTTGAATACAGGACAAAAATTCAATCATGTGTACACAGTTGTACATTTAATTACCAATTCTCCTACTACAGCCTGGTTTTTATTATAATCTGGATTACTCCATATTATAATAAACTGAAAAGCCTTTTTCATAATCTATAACTTATTGTAATAAAATAAGTTAAAATCCTTAAAAACATCTTGATTACCTCCTGACAGGTAATTTTCGCTAACATCTTATTACTTTTGAAATTGGCCTCATCCCCAATGAAATATTCAGCAAGCTGAATTTCACGGGGTAAACCGACTTCGTCCCGAAAGCGTTCGGGACCACCTTCTCCTGAGGAGAAGGAAATGAAACTTCCAATTGTCTAAACCCACTATTTTCCATCTCCTTTGGGGAGGGCTGGGGTGGGGCAATTAATTTCAAAAACACCCTATTATGCAGAACTCATTAAAAAACTGAAGAGTTCTGCATAATAGAAGTGGAAACCGCTGAAGCGGTTGTAGTATGTGTTTTCAGATCTGTTACCCACAGTTGAAACTGTGGGCTAATGAGTTGAATTATTGTGATTTAGCCCACAACTTTTTTAACCCGTGAAATCAAATTTATTTCACTGGGTCAGTTGTGGGAAATCAAGACATAAGAATTACAAAATTTTCAACCATTTTAATGGTTTCTGAAATTTTGCATAATTATGCAGAAGTCATCAGAACTCATTAAAAGACTGTTTCTCTGTTTACAAAAAATGCGAAGCCGAAGCCTCGCATTTTCTTCCAGACTTAATAGTTCAGGAAGGAGAATAGTTAAATTTATTTAAGCAGGAGCATTTTCTTGATACTGTAATATTTTCCTGCTTTCATTTTATAGAAATAAAGCCCGGATGCTGCTTCGTTGCCGGAATCATCTTTTCCGTTCCAAACTACGGAATGAAAACCGAGCGACAGATTTTCATTCACCAGGGTTTTCACTTTTTGACCTTTTACATTATAGATCGCCAATTCTGTTTTCACCGAGTTTTCTGAGATGGAAAAATTGATCGTTGTTGTAGGATTGAACGGGTTTGGAATATTATTATATAATAATGTAACAGAAGGCAGAATCTCCGATTCGGCAGGAGTGAGAGTTTTATTGAGCGCCTGCGAAAAGGAAGGAACAGATTCCACGCCATTTGTATGAACGGATGTAAGTGCAAACTGATAGGTGTTCAGCGGCAGAGAAGCCCAGCTTGTATCGGTGTAGAACGTGTCCGTTATCGCAGAAGCGATCAAATCCCAGTTTGTCGGAAAATTATGGAAGGAGAACGGAAACCGGTAAATATTGTATGATTCAAACTCACGACTGTTTCCGGTATCTATTTCTGCTGAGGTTTGAGTTGTTGCAATAATTCCAATGAACCGGGGAAATGTCTGAGCTATGGTTTGATTTTCATTGCTTCTTGCCTGATATAGATACAGGGCTGAATCATCCGGAGATGTGTATCCCATGTTAATTCCATAGGCGCGGATCATCATGTTTTTTTGGAAAATGGAGCCGACATCGCCAATATCCGACCAGTTATTCCCTGCCAGCCAGTTTTCATTGCTCATTTGTGTGTCAGGCTGAAAGATCCAGGGTTCTCCAACACCGTCATCCAAACCAACAGAAGTATAAAGACCGGGTGTGATAACTCCCACGAAGAAACCCTCAGGAGCATTGATTTCGTCATCCAGTATCAGCGAATTCCATTCATCGTCCACATTGCCGATCAGATTTGAGATCAGATAAACCTGGTTTACATCCGGCACATTATCTTCATCTAATCCGAGGATGAGGATTTTCACGTTTGGATGACCTCCATAAGTGGAAGTTAGAAACCATTGCACCTCTTGAATTATAGCTATATTAGGATGAACCGCTCCAAAAACACCATTTGCCGGTGAACTGGAAAAACCGATCTCAAAATCTACATTTCCATCATCATACCGAAATTCTCCGCCACCCTGTCCCGGTGAATTCCAGGTTAAATCTACTTCGGTTTGCGCTGCGTTCTGAACTGCCTGCACATTGCCGGGAGGGAATGACATTTCTTCCAGGATCAACGTTCCCAGATCGAGGTTCACACCAGCAACCACCAAATCTTCATAAAGTGTATTATATCCTTCGTAGGCAATACTCATATCATATGTGATGTTCGTATAAACGCCGGTGATCTCAAAATCACCATTTCCATCAGTTAAGGCAGAATAGTTTTCAAATCCTGTAACTGAAACCAGCGCTCCTGCCAAACCTATCTCGGGATAATCACTTCCCACAACGTGACCGGAAACCGTGACCACGCCTAAAGGTATCAGGTTAAAGTCGATCGTGGTAGTTTGATCTTCCAGAACTTCGCCCTGAATTGTCTGCGGAGAAAAGCCGTATTTATTGGCAGTGAAATTATAAGTTCCCGTCAACACATTACCAAAATGATAGAAACCCAGATTATTACTGTATGTTATCATCTGTAATTCTTCGATTTCTATCTCGGCATTTTCCAGGATTGCTCCCAGATCATCATAGACATAGCCTTCTACATCGCCCATCGCTCCCAAGAAAAATGAGAAAGTTGTGTTAGGAAATTTTTCAGTTCCAAAACTAATCTCCGGTGGATTTGCCGGATCGAGAACTGTTGGACTGTTTTCAGCTTGATAACGCGTTCTATCGATCATAGTAGCAGTTTCGGTGTGATAAAAATTATCATCTCCGGTTTGAGAAGAACCCATTGGTCTGTGAACCATCATCACCAGATTGCTGCCGTTATAGAAAAAGGGTGTGTCCAGGGTTATGTTGATCTGACTATCACCAATAGGAAATGAGACATTTCCATTAAAAACAGGAGTGAGCTGAGTGGAGGGAATCCAACCGTCGGTCAGATTCGTTTGCGCAGTTTCACCCATCCAGATCGAGATCTCCTCATTAGGCCAGGCGTGAATGAAATTGGAGTGAAAGGTAATATCGACAATTGTACCGATTGTATTATTCAATTCGTCAGGAAAAAACAACATTTCCGACAAACTGTTCATATATTGAAAACGCACCGGAGTTCGATTCCATAATATCGTTCCATTTCCAACTTGGATTTGAGTGATCCCCGGAGGTAAGACAGAAACCTGGATTATATTTGTATCATTATTGGAAGTGTTTTCATCACCTTCCAAAGTGATCAAACCGTAAAGATTTTTAATGCCGGAAGGTTCGTTAGCTGGAATTTGCCAGACAAGGTTATGGACAACTGTTTCATCCGGAGCTATAGGATCATTTACATCCAGCGAAGCTACTTCCAAATTATTTTTGAAGAGTTTGACGTTGTAGCTTGTTTGCGTATTGTATCCCACATTCTTAACCGAGATTGCATAGATTTCAGAATTTCCGGAATTTACAGTTGTGTTGCCGGTTATCGTCATTCCTGCCAGATCGTTATCATAAGTGATGGTTGGCGGAAAAATAATGTTATCGATCCAGCCTGTATCTGATCCGGTAGAAACACTGGAATCCTTATAATACTCCCATTTAAAAGTATGCAAACCGGTGGAAACATTAGTAGTAACCTGAGTCCAGCCAACAGTACCGGAAATTTCCTGGATTTGAGTCCCATCAAGATAAAACCTGAGATAATCCCAATTGCTTTCACTACTTACTTTCCAATAAAAACTGATCGTTCCATTATCTGTTATATCTCTCGTAACTTGCAAAGCAGTTGTTTGACTATTATCAATATCACCGCCTTGAGCGCAGTATGTTCCTTCATACGGACTGCTATTGGTAACGAACCAGTTGACATTTCCACTCAGTTGCCATTCATAAGCAGAAAAATCCCCTGTCTCAAATCCTTCAAAATCTTGAGCAGAAATCAAAGTTGATATTGAAATTAACAAAATTAATAAAATTATTTTTTCTTTTGGCATTATCACCCCTGCGATTAAATTCATTATTTTATCCTCAATTTTTTTCTATATCTTATGCAACAATTATTCCATTTAACCATTGCATTATACAGCGTGGTGAAATCAAAAACGTCCAATTCTGTGTCAAGAACTGATAAATTCTGTGCATTCCCCGAAAAAATATTTCTTTTCTGCAATCAACCAGGAGAAGTAAGAAATTAATTTTTTCAAGCCCATGAATTTATTCATGGGAAAAATCAATCAAAACCAGTCATATCGACCATTTCAATGGTTTTCGAAATTTATGCAAACGGTTAAAATCGTTATCTATTTGTTTCTTTAATCTCGGTTCCTTAATTGGAGAATGATTTGTGCAGATAATTCAATGATGTTCTATTTTATTACAATAGTATAGACTTAGATTATCCAAAATTTTTCGGGAGATGCATATTTATAAATTCTCCCACTATATAAAAAAAGAAAAAATTGACAATTTCTGGGAATTAAATGCCGTCTCCTGACATGAAGATAAAGAGAGATTTTATTTTTATTACATTTATATTGATGGTTTGGGCTGTTGAGCTTCCTGCGATAGTGGAAGAAACAGCATCATTCAAAGATTTTCTTTATGACCATACCACTGCCTGCGCCTACGATAATTGGATTTCTCATGTTGCGGAAGGGATCGCTTTAGAAGGATATAATCTATATTCACCCTGGGATGTTCAAACTAATGGATTCGGTGATTTTCATATTGCAGATGCACTCGAACTGGAAAGCTGGGCAGCGGTCGTCGATGCTTTCCTGGGTGGATTATACGATCTTGCTCAAACCTTGATCGATGATTATGGCTTTCCCTATGAAGTCGTCCAGTTCACAGATACCGAAACCGGCAGGACTTATTACCTGCTGCGTGAAATCCTCAATATGGATTATTTCGACGATAACGAAACAGTCTATACCGGAGACGACGAAGAAGGATCTTTTGATTTTGGCTGGGGATTGTATGTTTATAATCCCGAAGCTGCAAATTCGATAATTATTACAGTTCCCCATCCGAATGATGATTTTATAACTCCTGCAGTCAGTTACGAATGCTTCCGCAACTGGGATGCCATGTTCCTGCTGATAAACGGAGCCGGTCGGGAAGTGAAATGGACAGAGCAGGGCAGTTATAACAATGCAAAAACGTTGAGCGATCCTTCCCGGATTTTGGATCATGTTTTTAACGTATGCTATCAGAAGTTTTGCGACAAGATCCGCCTTGATTTTGGTCGGCGTGAATTCGCACCGCAAATCCACAGTTACGACTGGGACAGGCACGAAGGTCATCCCAATTGTCAAATTTCGGCTGGATCGGGAAAAAACAACCCCAATCTACCGATCCGCGATCTATCAGCTTATCACAATGATATTATCAATAATACAAACCAGCTGGTCATTCCTGCCAATACGATCGGAACTCATGCTCCCGTATTCTTTGATGATTACTATTCTGTGAATTATTCTGTTTATGAATTTAACTTTTGCCCGGAAGGCGGCAGACAATATGAAGTGAACAACCACATTGATCTGCCCGGTTATGGCCAAAACAGGCAGATGCAGTATTCTGATGAAGGTTGGAATGATTACGATGTATTTGAACCTTTTTTTCATATCGAAATGGATGAACTGCCGAATTGCTATGAACAAACAGAAGAAAATTACTGGTCATATTATTCTTATGATACGACTCTTGGCCATTTCAATATGGATGAACTTTTCGCCAATGCGCTACTGTTCAATTCCTATTGGATCGATGCCATGACCGAAACCTTGCCGGTAACCATCTCTCTGGATGACGGTATTTCTCCCCAGACACCGGATAATTTTACGATCACCGATCAAACCCACAATTCCATCTCATTGCAGTGGGAACATATTTCTTCACCGGATTTTTACACTTATGAAATACAGTTCTCCGATGAACCGATCACAGGAACGAATTACATTTCGGTGACCAGAGCCGGTGTTCCGGTTCTGGCAGATCCGCGCCATGAAAATCAAGTTATATCCAATCTTGATCTGAATCAGCAGTATTATTTCCGCATCTGCACTTACGATTATAATGGTGAACAATCCGCTGTTTCTGATGAAATTTCGACCTGGACTGGTCCTACATACATAGATGATACGATCGCAATAGGCGGAGATGGTGATAATACCTTGTATTGGACTGCTGTTCAACAAAGCGGCAACATGGGATTCAATATCTATCAAATCTTTTATCATGAAATGCTGTTGATCGACAGCTGGCAGACAAATCCAGCACTGCAGGGCACTCCCAATCCTGAAGAAAATTATAGTTATAACATCACCAATCTGCCAATTGGAGAATTTTTCTCCTACAAACTCAGTTGCGAAAATGAAGTAGGAATGGAATACTTCTTTCCTAACATTTTAAATTGCCAGACAAACAAAATCTTTGATCTGTATTTCAGTAATGCCGATGGATCCATTGCCGATACAGTTTCCTTGGCCATGAACCAATTTGCTACCGATGATTACGACGAGTACTTTGATATTGTAAAAGATTTTGAAATCCTGCCGGATTATGTACGGATCAGCTTCTTTAATGAAGAATGGGCTCCCGGTGGAATGCATTTGAGACAAGTCACCGATCACACATTCAATGCAAAATCCACCTATCGTTATCTGCAATTGAATGTTGCCACCAACCAGCTAAACCAGGATCTGCGCATCTCGCTCGACCCGGAATTTCAGGATTATTGGAATAAACTCTATCTTAGAGAGCCGGTCACCAATCAGATCGTTAACCTGGCGAACAGCGATTATTTTTATTCCACCGATTCAACTGATGAAAAAATATTCAATCTCTATTGGGGAAATTTCGCTCCCAGTGTGTATATAGCAAACAGTGAAAACAAGATCTTCCAGGGCGGCTCACCCATGATGATCAACTGGACTACATACAACAATCAGATGGTGGAATATCTAAAATTATATGCTGTGAACGAAACGGATACTCTCATCATTGCCAATAATTTAATGAACACTGTAACTCGATATCAATGGATCGTGGCAGATGACATAACCATGCACAACGCTAAGATCGGCATCGATATTTTAACAACGGAAGGAAAAATTTTACGAAAGTTATCGAATTACAAAGTGGGAATTGTACCTTCCATCACAACGATCTGCAATGAAGCGGGCTGGCACCTGGTTTCCAATCCCTGGCCTGGTGATCTGAATGTGGGAGTTGAAGAGATTTTCGGCGCTGATGCAACTTTGTGGTATCCTGTCTCAAATTCCCAATATGAAGAAACCGAAGATTTCAAGTTTGGCAAAGGTTATTGGGTACAAAGCCCTGCCGGCTATGCGTTTTCTTCTGATGAAGATTTACAGGGCAATCAATATAATGAGCGGCTTATTCCGGAATGGAACCTCGTAGCAAATCCGCATAATTGTTCCTATAAATTGAAAGACATGCACTTTCGTTATAATGGAACATATCGATCCTTTTCCTACATGACCCTGATGGGAAAGATCCCGAATATGATGGTAGCATATATCGATGGAGCTTATACGAAAGTTGATTCCATCCTGCCATATCAATCATTTTATATGTATGCGAATATTTCTTCCACCGAGGATGTTCAGTGCAGATTTACTCCCTATAACACTTTGAATTTCATACAACCTTCCGAAGCCTGGAAAGTGAAGATAAAAGCAACTCAGTTTGATAGCGCCGAGATAATCATGGGCGCTTCCGCACAAACCTCGGATGAATTTGATTTTTCGTTAGACCTGCCGCTGCCTCCACCCAAACCATTCACAGATTGCGTTTCATTATATATTCCCAAAACATCTGCAGAAGAATTTCCCTATCAGAATTTATATCAAGAATTCAAAACTTTAATAAGGGAGGACGTTCCCGATACTATCAGATGGGATTTCTCGCTGACTGCCTCCCCCTTTGCCACTGTAACATTGGAATTCGATTTGAATTCGATGCCAAAAAACTACAAAGCCAGCATTTATCTGACTGACTACTCCTGGTGTAACCTTGTAAACAATGTTTACGTTTATGTGTTCACGCCAGGCCAAACGGCGATTAATAGCGGTTATATTGAAATCACCAACGATCTCACCGGAGTTGATGAAATGCTGCCGCAGGTTTTTGAATTCTCCAATTATCCAAATCCGTTCAATCCTGAGACGAATATTCATTTCAACCTGTCAAATGTCTCAGATGTCGAATTGGAGATTTTTAACTTGAAAGGGCAGAAAGTGAAAACTCTGATCAAGTCAGAATTGGATAGAGGTGATTATAAGTATGTCTGGAACGGACTGGATGAAAATAATAAACAGGCTGCTTCCGGAATCTATTTTATCCGTTTGAAAACTGATGATCAAATCCTGATCAGAAAAACCATTTTACTCAAATAGAAAAACCTGCCGGATTTTAAATTCCTGGCAGGTGGAAAAAGGAAAAACTGTTAGCAACCTGGCAGGTTGCTGTACTTATTTCAACAATATTTATCCTGTGAAATCTCTTTTTTTATTTCATCAGGATCATTTTCTTAGTGAATGAATAATTTCCAGAATTCATTTTATAGAGATAAACACCGCTGGATACTGCTCTGCCTGTGTTATCTTCCCCATTCCAGACAACACTGTGATTTCCGGCTGGCAGAATTTCGTTAACTAAAGTTTTAATCTTCTGACCTTTCAGATTAAAGATTTCAATTCGTGTTAATTCGTGTACATTCGTGGTTTCAAAACTGATTGTCGTCTGCGGATTAAAAGGGTTGGGATAATTATTTCCCAGCATCGGTTGCATAATTGAAAGGTCATTTCCGTTTCCAACCGGCGTGACAGTCAGCGTTATGGGAAGATATATTTCATTTTGGGAAGGGTCATCGTGCACGATTACCAGTTGGGCTGAATAAGTTCCTTCTTCCAAAAATTCCGAATTAAAAGTTAAAGTAATTTCATCGTTTTGACCAGGATTGATCGTATTGTAGTGATGATCAAGATCAAGCCAGGTTATATCACGGCTTACTTCCTGAACAATAATCGAATAATTCAGATCGTATCCGCCTTCATTGTAAATCGTCAGAGTTTCTTCTATTGTTTGGCTGCCGACCAGACTCACATTAAATTCCATTGGATTGGCGGAGATTAGGGGCGGCTGCACGCAGGTTCCTGAAAGTGATACTGTATATTCCGGAGAATCGGGGTCATTACTGTAAACAATCAATTCTCCCATGTAATAACCAGTTACTACCGCATCCATCGTAATATCCAATTCTACCTGTCCGGAAGGCAAAATATCAAAAGTCGTAGAACCTGAAAAACTGAAAACCTCTCCTGATATTGTGATATTGGAAATGGAAAGTGTGTCCAAGCCTAAGTTTTGAATTGTTAAAGTTTCTGTTTCGGGATAGCCGGCATATTGGAGTTCAAACTCAATTTCAGTGGTCACTGTCCAGATATTGGGTGCCGGATCACCACTCAGAAAATCCAGATATTGTTCCATCACCTGGGCTTTGGTGTAGGTGCCGTCCACCATAGAACCAAAGAATGAAGCTGAAACGACAGATTGGTAGCCAGTTCCATTGTAATAGGCAGCACGAACTACATTATCTTGAGATTCAGTAAGAATTGTCCCGGATTGCACATCCAGTTCGTCGATTCCGTAATCAGCGTTAGATCCGTACATATAGGTCAGAGAATAATTATCAAGAAAAGTGTAATGCCTGCCGTAAATCGTTTCGATGAGACTATAGCCGGCAAAGGAGATCGAATTGTCACCCAATCCGAGATAAGGATACAGATCGGCATAGCCTGCAGAGCCAATTGTGGCTCCTTCGATATAAACCGCGCCGCCAGCGTTCATATAATCGATAAGTTTTTGAATCTCTACTGAACCGACCGGTTCAGGTGGCGTCCAGCCTCAACCAGAGCACCAGATGCCGACTGTGGCAAAAAGCATGTCATATTCCGATATATTATCCGGTAAAGCTGTGCCGACTGTCGGTGTGATGTTATTTGCTTCGAGAGCATTGACAATGCCGTATTCCAAACCTACATAAGTCCAGGGATCTTCCGGATCTATCACCGTGTAATCCAGGTCATTATCCCAGACAAATACGTTCTGGGCCGATAAAAATGCCAAGCTGAGCATCAATATTAAAAAAATTATATTTTTCATTTTACCTCTTTACCATACTATAATCATTTATTTGATGCATGCAAATAATGTGCCAGTGAAACGTCAAGTGCAGTTTGCCACCGGCTGCTACTTTCCCAAAGCTTCTTTAAATTTTTTTTCTGTGGGCTTTGCGAAAGGTTCTTTCAAATACCCGTTGGACTTCTCGTCTCGAGGAGTCCGCTTAGTTTTCTGCTTTCGTCCCGAAAGTCTTTCTTCAATTTTCAGATCGGGACGATCTGACGAAAACTTATGGTTCAATCGAGACGATTGAACCAACACTTCTGTTGGACTTCTCGTCCCGAGGAGTCCACCCAGTTTCCGGCTTTCGTCCTTAACGCATTTCATCCTCAACAGATCGGGACAATCTGCGAAAACAAAAAGGTTCAATCGAGACGATTGAACCAACACTTCTGTTGGACTTCTCGTCCCGAGGAGTCCGCTTAGTTTCCGGCTTTCGTCCTTAACGCATTTCATCCTCAACAGATCGGGACGATCTGATGAAAACTTATGGTTCAATCGAGACGATTGAACCAACACTTCTGTTGGACTTCTCGTCCCGAGGAGTCCGCTTAGTTTCCGGCTTTCGTCCCGAAAGCAATTGATTCCAATCAGATCGGGACGATCTGGCAAAACACATGGTTCAAGCGAGACGATTGAACCAACGACACGGATTCCGTCTTAATTATTCAAAATATGGATCAGATTTTCCAGCAGGTATTTCTTTCCTTTGTCGGTGATCATCACCTGCTCATATTCTCTGCCTTCAAATTCCCGTTTTTCCATGATTAAGCCGAATTCGGCTGAGTTTTCATTTGTCACTGTCCGGCTGCCTTTTTCGGTTTTTTCTTCTCCCAGGATTCCCAGGTTTTTCAGGTGTTTGTTTAAAACTGCGCCGGTGACTTTTTTGGATTTGTAGGGATCGATCACTTCGTTGACGGCTTTGCAAAAAGCATTCGCTCCCAGATTTCCTTCGGGCATCACAACCTTAGCCAGATCTTCTTTCGCGATAACATAATTCTGCGGTGCAGGTTGATGTCCTATTCCACCGTGAGAGGCTTCTTGGAGCACATCTGCCACAAAGAAAAAGCAGCGGATAATTTTAGGATCGCTCAAAAAATCCTTGGATTTGAAAGGTTCACCGGAATAAGGTTCTTTGCCATTAGCGAGATTAAGGATAATATCTCTGGCTCTCAAAATGTTGTCTTTGCTCAATTCCATTCATTACCTCCTGTATTTAGAAATATTATTATAATGATGTCATCGCTTAAACTTCCGAAGTTTCAGTTGAGTTTTTCTTGAAAGATAAACTTCGGAAGTTTGAGAATTGCAGCAACCAAATCTGATCAACTTGTCTCATAACACCTGCGGAACATAGGACAAGCTTCGATGATAAGCCTTGTCACATGCCGAAAGGTTATGTGATAAGGCGACCGGGAATCAATCGATCTCATACTTCTCATACTCTTCCTGGGAAAGTATTGAATTAACTTTCTAAAAATTTAAAAGCATTTGACCATCTTTTTTCAGTTCCCATAGATTATCACCAGCATGTGATGCTATTTTACTTAGAACATTTAAAATAGTTTGATTCTCAGGAGTTATCCCGTTTTTCAATAATGGCATAATATCCAAAATTATCTCATCAGTTGTGGGAGTTTTACCTTCTTTTTCATTTCGTTTTAAATATGATAACAGAAAATATCTGATCCTCAAATCCAATGGAATGTTTGTTCTGAATTTTTTATCTGGTTTTATGTGAAATGTTTCAGTTTCATCATCGAAATCAAAATGATCGAATAAGATCGGTGTTAAATCTTTGTATTCCTTGCTTAGAATATCGAGGAAACCAAGTTCAAGCCCTTTTAAAATCAGTTCATCATTAATTTGTTCCAGAGACGCACCATCGTTTTCTGCGATAACAGATTCGATAGTTTCAATGATGATTTCGTATATTTCTGCTCCTAATTGTACTTTCTGAATTGCTTCCGGTGATCTGACTTTCTTAAAATTAATAATCAACTGACCAGACAAAACGGAAAATGGATTTTGGCGTTTTTTGAAACTTGATTGTCCGTTAGTTTGCTTGACTGCACCCGCATATTCGAAACCAGCTTTTTCGGCACTTTGAACTATCAAATGCCAATACTTCGGATCTTTGTGGGCAAAGACAAAACTCATCCATCGGTTAAATTTTAAAACTCTAAACATTTCGTTAATAGATTTCGAAAGTAGATCACAATATTCATCAGAACTTTTATTTCTTGATCCACCTTCGATGGCTTCTTTCTGATAATCTTCTTCGGTTATATCAAAACCCAGCCAGGCATTCCACATCACAGAAAGATCAAGATAAGCTATCTTGGAACCGTAAGGTGGATCAGTGTAAATGTAATCGATGGATTCATTCTCTATTCCTACAAGATTTGTAGCATCTCCTTTATAAATAGTTGCACCGCAGATCGTATCTTTATTAATGAATGATTTTAACTCTATTTTTGCTGAAACAAGCTTTTTAATTTTGCTTTCAAATATCTTCAATAAACTAAGCTTAGGTGGATCAGGTGCTAATCTGTATCTGTAATATCTAAATGGTCCACTATCTCCTCCGCCGCCCCCTTTGCTCTGTGTATAGTGAAAAGTTCGGTTAAATTTATTAACGCTACTCGAAAATGATAATAGTAATGAATTTCTAATATTCTCATTTTGCACTTTCAAGATTAAGAATTTTAAATAGGCAAGTTGAGCTAATTGCTGATCAGTGAAAAGTTCTTCAATATTGGTTACATCTGCATCTTTAGAAAGTTTTATTCCTTTTGGATAATCGTATTTCTCTAAAGCTGATTTTATCTGTTCATCTGTTTTAGGACAATTCTTCTTAAACTTCCTGGTAATCTTTTCATATTCATCTGTAAATTCGTTTATATCAATGGGAGCAATTAGAGCTGAAACCAAGAAATTTGCCAGGGGGTTCAAATCGATGTGAATCGCTTTTCTACCCAGCATTAATGCTTCTATAAGGGTCACACCACTTCCGCCAAATGGATCCAAAATCAAATCCCCTGGTTGTGAAAAGTTTATAATATAATGCTGAACTACATCCCAAGATTGTTTTGTAAAATAGCCATGTACCCCAAAATGTCTTTTCATAGCTTGTTTTCTTACCACTATCGGTTTGGGTATATTAACGGTATCATAATCGAATCTACTTATATCTTCTGATTCTTCGGCAGATTCTAATATTTTCTGCTGAATAAAAGCATCAGGTGAGAGAAGCTTGTTTATTTCTTCCCAGTATTTTTCTATCTCCGATAAATGAAAATGGACGATAATTTTATCATCATTGGTTTTTCTTAAAATGAATTCTCTACCATTGCATAAAGCGAAATACTTTACTCTTATATCAGGATGAATTGCGTATGAATAGACTTGCTCGATATTCTCTCCATCCAGAATATTCTCATTTGGTGCTTTTGCATCCAAAACCCACATATATTTTCCATTAACTTCGAGTAGATAGTCGGGCGCTATATTGATCTTTCTTTTTTGTGAACCAATATTTACGTAAGGATGTGCGAGTGTTTTGCTTCTGATAATGCGAGCATGACCCTTGATATCATAGTGCAAAGCCTTGAGTAATGGAGAAATGAGTTCTTCTCTAACTGAATCTTCTTTAAAATCTGGATCATCAAGCAAACCAAAATCGAAATCTTTAAATAAATCCATTGTCCAACCTTCTAATTCAAGATGTTTCGATGAAATTAATTGTAGCCCTTTTTCGTCAAACCTTTTGTGATTTTAAGTATTTGATAACAACAATGGACTTCTCGACACGAAAGCAATTAATCGAATACAGATCGGGACGATCTGCGAAAACAAAAAGGTTCAATCGAGACGATTGAACCAACACTTCTGTTGGACTTCTCGCCCCGAGGAGTCCGCTTAGTTTCCGGCTTTCGTCCCGAAAG
>JAUSOT010000207.1 GCA_030656075.1 Candidatus Cloacimonadales bacterium | reverse complement strand
CCCTAATTCTTTTTTTTAACTCTTCGTTTGATAAGTGTTTTTTTATTTTTATTCGTTTCATATTTACCTCGAGGAAGAAAATATTAGACGAGTATTTTATGTCAATTCATTTTCGTATTATTGATAGCGGTTTGGTATGATCATCGCCACGCAGATGCTGGAAAGTATGCTGGATTCACTTTATCCTACCCGCGCCGAAGTTTCCGATATTGCCAACGCCATCTACGACCGGGGAGATTTCCTGATGCTTTCCGCCGAAACTGCGGTGGGAAAATATCCGGTTCAAACCGTTCAAATGATGCAAAAGATTATTGAATACACTGAAAACAGCATCAATATCCAGCCTGATTTGGAGTAAATTTCCCGGAATTGCCTCAATGCGCAGGCTTGAGGTAAGAACGGGAAGTATCAGCTTTCCTAATCAAATCTCTTCGCATAAACATGGCAATATGGCTTGTTGCCCTTTTTCTCGTAATAGTCCTGATGGTAATCTTCGGCAGGATAGAACTTGTTGGCCAGTTCAATCTTTGTAGCCACGTCATAGCCTTTATCTTCCAGGATTTTCACCAACTTCCTGGCAGTTTCTTTTTGCTCCTGCGAAGTGTAAAAAATTGCCGAACGATATTGAACACCGATGTCCGGCCCCTGTCTGTTGATCTGAGTTGGATCATGAATTTCAAAGAACAATTTGGCCAGCTCTTCGTAGTTGATTTTGCTGGGATCGTACACGATTTCTGCAGTTTCCGCATGACCGGTATCTCCCCGCACAACATCATAATAACCGGGATTCTTCAAATCTCCACCCATAAATCCTACAGTAGTTGAAATCACTCCGTCCAGTTTCCTGAAATGATATTCCACACCCCAGAAACAACCTCCGGCAAAATAGGCTTTTTCGTATTTCGCTTTTACCGGTTCAAACTGCAGAGAAACTGAATTCACACAATGACGCAAATTCTTATCGGTAAAGCCTTCACCCGGGAAAACATGCCCCAGATGAGCGCCGCAATTGGCACACAATATTTCAGTACGTCCATCGGCGTCGATCTGTTCTTTCACTTTGCCGGGAATGGCATCATCGAAACTGGGCCAGCCGCAGCCGGAATGAAATTTATCTCCTGACTGGAAAAGCTGTTCGCCACATTTTTTGCATTTATAAACGCCTTCTTCATCGAAATCATTGTAGATTCCGGTGAAAGGACGCTCGGTGCCTTTCTGTTCGATCACATATTTTTCCAAATCTGTTAATTTGTTATATTTATCTTCCGCACTCATAAAACAAACTCCTATCAGCAGGAATACGAACAATATTAACTGCTTCATCATTCCTCCACGTTATGGATGATAATATAAATTATTTTTTATTTGATGCTATGAAATTTGTTTTGAACAATAGAAAAAAGCCCATAATTCGATGAAACTTTTTGCAGAAGTTTAAGTTGAGATTATTATTCCCAAAGATGTATATTTGGGTTACTTTACAAAATAAAATACGCTACAATATTTTTTTGTCACTATTTCAATAGCAACATTTTTTGCACAGCCGCTTCTTCTCCATTTACTTTAAGTTTGGAGATATACTCACCACTAGAAACAAGTTTGCCAGCATCGTTTTTGCCATTCCAGGTAACTGAATAAGAACCGGAAGAAAGTTGAGCATCGATGAGAGTTTTGACTTTTTGCCCTTTTATGTTATAGATTTCAAGGGTAACCTGACCGGATTCCGGAAGATTGAAAGCAATAGTGGTGGAAGGATTGAAGGGATTCGGGAAATTGGATAGCTGAGTTATGAGTGGTGAGTTTTGCTCTTCTTCGATGCCAACTGGTTGATAAATAAACTGCAACGGAATTTTGGCTGTTTCCTCTGTATCGTATAAAGCTGAGACACCGGCTTTGTACGTATCGCCGATTATAAGACCGGTGAAGGTGTATTCGTTGAGGAAAGGAGTTAATGTTGATTGAAACTCATCATCCAAATAAACTTTAAAGGCTGTGGGTGAAAAACCTACCGGCATTTGCCAGGAAAGAGTTTCATTATTTATTTCAAGATAGATGGGTGCTGCATTACCCGGAAACTCGTAAGCACCCATATCGATATTGCTGCCCATTACTCTGGGATTACCAGCGAGATCGTAAGCAGGAAGTTCGACTCCATAAGAAAGCTCCAAAGTGCCAGTATCGATGCAGGGAGAATTTGCAGAAAGTGCGTAAGGATATTCGTAACCAGCTCCCAACCAGAAAGGATCTTCATCAAGCATTGTAGTTTCATCCCAATTTATAAAATTAGTTCCAATATTTAATATCCCATCTATTCCACCTTCGATAAGTGAATTGTTTGCATTAAGAGTGTTAGGATCGTACGAACATGTATTATTAAGGCAGATATTGTAAGGTATATTTCCATAAATTATTGAATTAATGATATTAGCTGTTGAGTGATAAATTAGCTGAATCGCTGCACCGATATTTTGACATATGTTATTACCAACTGTACTATTTATTAAGTTTAATTTTGTATCAGATTGAATATAGATTCCTGATGCCGCTGGTAACCATTCATAGGATGCATCGAGATTATTAGTGATTTCACTGTTAATTATATTAACAATTAAGGAATCTGGATGCAATCCTGATTTCAAACAGCGTATTTGTAAATTGTGAAAAAGTGAAGGATAATTATTTCGAATAATTATATTTGAAAAGGATAACAGACTGCTAATATTAGCACAATACAATGTAAAAAAACCACCAAAATTATTATTCTCTACTAAAGCACTTTCTATTTGGATATCACATTTATCGACATTAAAGCCTTTTTTTGAAACATTTTCTAAACTATCAGAGTGACCTTCATAGATAAAATTGCTAAAGTTACCATAAGAATTATAATTCAAATTAATACCATCAGCATCTCTAGAACGGTAGAATTTAACATTAGATATTGTGTAATCGTTTTGAGGATCTTGACCGACAATAAAACCTCCATTTAATTCAGCATCAAGTATTGTATTCTCTCTTGATTCTCCTATTATATCAACATAACTTTTTAAATGAAGGCGAAAAACCTGATTATTTTGTGAAACAGAATATATACCATTAGATAAGTGTATTACCTTTTGAAATAGGCTATCTGAACTAATCTTGATCAAAGCAAAAGAAATTGATTGAAGCGGATCATTTTCGGAGCTTCCACTGTTGTTATTATTACCATTTGGAGAAACATAAAGATCATGATTGACTTGTTCAACATATCCATGCTGAATATCTGTAGAGAATTTACCTGGCAAAGGAATACCTGCACCACCAGAACCAGGATAAATGAAATAATAACCTTCTGCAGGATCAATAACAGTAAATGTATCGACAATAATTTCTTGAAAAGGACTATCAGGTGTTATATAAATATCATTCCCTCTACCAGCATAATTTAAATAGATGTTATTTAAATCATTAGTATCGAAAATAGCATTTGATGAATCATCGCCTATAAGTAAACCTCCAGCTGAATTGATGCACTGATTGAACCTTATTGTACTGCCCGATATAAATAAATTTGAATTTAACAGCGCTATACCACCACCAGCAATTGTACATTTGTTATTTTGAATTATAATTTTATTTAATATAATATTTGATTCTGAAACATATAATCCTCCACCTACAGAATTAGGTTGATAAGGAGCATTGTATTGATAACCACTACCATTTTGAATTACAAAACCTGAAATAGTTACATTATATAGAAAAGGACTATCTTCTATACGAATGACGCTCGAAGTATAGTTGCCATCTAAAATCGTTTGAGAGATATGCGATTCATTGCCAGTGGTTAAATACAAACTGCCTAAAGTGATATATTTCTCAAGAATCACTAAATTTTCGTAATAAGTCCCGGGATAGACTAAAACCGTGTCGGAATTAGCCGAAACATCGATACCTGCCTGGATGGTGGTGAAGTCGCCCGTGCCGTCTTGTTTGATGTGCCAAATGGTCGATTGTAACCACGAATTTACACTAATTAGCACGAATAAAAGAATGAGTTTTGATTTCATGATTTCCTCGTATCAACCCCCACTAACTCCCCCTAATTAGGGGGAGAAAAATAGGGGGTATTTCTATTATTTCAAAAGCAACATTTTCTTTGAAAATTCCTGATCACTGGTTTTGAGTTTGTATAGATACAAACCGGAACCGACATTTTTGCCTTCATTATCTGTGCCATCCCAGGTTACGGAATTTTCACCGGAAGTGAATTGACCGGAAATTAAATGACGGACCAATTGACCTTTCAGGTTGTAAATACTCAACTCGATTTCTTGATCTGCCGGAAGCGAGAAAGAGATATTTGTTTCGGGATTAAAAGGATTAGGATAATTACCATATAAAATAACAGCATCTGTTGATGGTGTATTGCTTTGAGGATCTTCGAGATTTCCAAACATGATTACAGAATGCTTTTGTTGTCCGGAAATGAGAGGTCGGTTTTCATAATTGCCGGTTTCTCTATTGAGAACCGAATAATTGTTGATCGGTTGATTGGCTTGCCTGTTTCCAGTAACTACTTCAAAAGAAATTGGCGATTGACCTGTAGTGTAAGCTAAGATTTGTTCATCATTATCCTGAACAACTACAGCACCAACGCAATTATCATCTTCATAAACACCAATTTCGATTACATCTTCCGGAATATCCATCACATCTATAGCCTCGTAATCCGCTAAGTAATCATAAGTGAAATATTGCGATTCGGCATAGCTGCTATTTAAAGACATTGAAAGAAATGGCCAATAGAAATCTTCAATGTAATGAAAGACCGTAACGATGTATCCTTTACCGTAAACCATATTTTTCCCTGTTGGAGAAGATGTAGGTGTTTCAACTTTCGACCATTCATAGTACCAATCCTCTGCTTCTACGGAATAAATGTATTCCCAAAAATGTCCAAAAGCATCTTTTATATTCTGAGTATATGGCAGCCAATAGCCAATCCAATTCTCACCTTCATCAGATAGATCAATAGTTTGAGAAGGCAATAAACGAGATGCATTGTAAACTGTTGGCAAATAATGATAGCCAGTATCTTGAGGATCAAGTTTAAAACCTTCAGTAGACTGAACATCATAATCATCAGGAACCCAGTCATTAGTAGCATCAAAATATTCAAGTTCAGTTTCATTAAGGAAAACTAATTCTAAATCAAAATCCCAATCCAAGAAATTTTCAAGAAGTGGAACTACATCTACACTAGCATTACCCGTGCGATAAAGTCTTGGAAATGAAACATAATTCCATTGGTTACCTGAACATTCCTTAATATCCTTAAGAGTTGGGTAACATCCCATATCAAGACGAGTACCATCATAATCCGTTTCGCCAGGAGCACCGGTATCTATGCAGGGACTGCCTTCCATAATATAGTAGTAGTAAGGATATTCATTGCAGAAGAGAGGATCTTCATCCGTGTTGCCGGCACCAGTGTAGCCGCCTTCAATGCAGGAATAACCAATATCTAAGTCTGAAGGTGTTCCGGATAAATTAGTGTCGTTATTCCAGATAATGGAGTTATAAATTTCATGAGATGTATAAGCACCTGAAATAATGCCATATTCATTTTCACTGAAAGTTGAATTATTCAAATATGTATATACATAATAGTTATTAGAAATATTAATACCATTATCATTGTCAACAATCTCGCAGTAATTAAGGTATAGCAGATGAATTCCATCAATATAAATAGCTGTTTCGTTACTAAAACATTTAATTTGGATCAAATCAACACTTGAATTATAGGGGTGATGATCATATACATATATGCCATAATCATTTCCACTTAGTTCACAAGAAGTTATGATGACATCCTGGCAATCAGACAAGTAAATCCCTGTATCAATATTTTCAATTATACAATTTGATATTGATATGTATATATTATTTGAACAATATATTCCAGTTACTGAAGATGAACCACTAATTTCAAAACCAGTTAAAGTTGATCCATTACCAGTACCCATATTTACGACATAGCCACTTGTACTACTAACAACAGGTGAATGACCATAAGCTGCCCTAATATCTATAACTTTTGTACCATAATTGAAAGCTGAATAAGTACCATTGCTTACAACTATATCGTAACCAGTTTGACCTGCAGCATTAATTGCACCCTGGATTGTAGCATAATCACCAGGAACATAAATAATTTGACCCGAGAGAAAAACAGCTATAAATAATATAGCCATCAAACATAGATATCTTTTCATTTCTTCCTCCAAAAAAGTTTAAGTTTTTTTCATTTCACAATCAAAAAAAATACAATCATCAACCAAAATGCTGATGAAAACTACTCAAACTTATTCTTACAGATAACGAACAACATCTCTGCCTCCTTCACAGCAAACTGAAGGAAGAGAATGCACAAATCGTTTGACATCAACATGCTGAAAATTCTTTATGTCCTCGGGAAGAGTGTTGTGGAGAAATAATTAAAGGGCTCACCTTCGGTATTTCGATACACTCTCTTCCTTTTTCTGTTTAAAACAAATTCAATATATTAATAAAAAATATATTTCCCTTTTAAACGATTCCGAAAAGAGGATTTCGGCTTATTTGTGTCAAACTCTTTTTTGGATTATTATTATTATTTTTTTTTTTGGGGGGGGAGGGGGGATGGAAGATAACTGCTTTATTTATAGCGCTTTACCCGCAAACAGGTAAAAACAAAGCCACGCGAGATTATCCCACTAATTCTATTTCTTTTCACATAATTAATTTTTGATATGCACATCCATCTGCGGGAAAGGAATATTAATTCCATTCTTATCAAATTCCTCTTTTGCCTGTTCCATCAAATCAAAATAAACTGTCCAGTAATCTTCTGTTTTAACCCAGGCTCGTAATTTGAAATTCAAGGAACTGTTACCCATTTCAGCTAAACGTACAAAAGGTTGAGGTTCTTTCATGATCAATTCGTGTTTATCGATGATTTCAAATAAAATATCTTTAACTTTTTGGATCTCCGATCCATATCCTACTCCAAAAGTCAGATCGACTCTCCTGGTTGCTTCCGAAGTGTAATTCGTGATCGTTCCGTTCATGATCTGCGAATTTGGAATGACTATCTTTTTGTTATCGATCGTTCTGAACTCTGTAGTGAAAACGGTGATCTTATAAACTGTACCCGAAACGTTGGCAGCATCGATATAATCGCCAACTTTGAAAGGTTTAAACAAAATGATCAGAAAACCGGAAGCAAAGTTAGAAAGCGAGCCCTGCAAAGCCAAGCCGATTGCCAGACCGGCAGCACCAATAACTGCCATAAAAGATGTGGTCTGCACTCCCAATTGAGAAAGCGCTGCCAGGATCACAAAGATCCAGAGTGCGCTGTAAGTTAGTGATGCAACAAATGAAGAAATTGTCGGATCTACATTTCTTTTTTTCATGATTTTCATCAGCACTTTCTTGATACTTGAAACAATTATTTTTCCAATAATCAAGATTGCCAGTGCAGCCAGGAATTTCAAGCCAAAGGCTGATATCCATTCATAGATTTTTGGTAGTATTTCCTTCATTTTTTCTCCTTATTTATGGAATTATAAATGACTTCTGCATAATTCCCACTCAGTCTTTGCGAAAAATCTTTCAAAGGAATTCTGCTGAAGCAATCTATTTTGTTAATTAATTGATAATTATAGAGATTGCTTCGTTAGCGCCAGCAAGAAGCTAACTCGCAAAGACCGCACTTAATGGCTTTTTCCATAAAACACTCAATTATGCAGAATTCATATGGAATTATAATACTATTTTCTCAATTTCCGGTTTCTCATTTCGTTCGATAAAATTCTATCCTGCGATTTTTACTTCTGCCTTCCGGTGTGTCGTTGGAAGCAATTGGATGATCGGGACCTAATCCGATAGCACGCAATCGATTGGAATCAATTCCCTGGCTCACGATATATTCTTTCACGGCATCAGCTCGCTGTTTGGAAAGTTTGATGTTATTTGATCTGGAACCGGTATTGTCCGTATGCCCGCTGATCTCCAGGTGAATTTCGGGATAATCTTTTAAAGAACGCACCACTTTTTGAATAATTATTTTGGACTTTTCAGTCAGAGTGGAACTGCCGCTTTTGAATTGAACGCCATCCAAAACAAGCGGCGCTTTTTTCTTAAAAACTATTTCCGGTTTATCGTCCGGACAGCCGTCGTCATCTTTGAATCCGTTATAATTTTCCGGCTCGATCGGGCATTTATCATTCCCGTCTTTCACGCCGTCTCCATCCGTGTCGGGATTGGCGGGATCTGTATTATAAACATTCAATTCATCGTTATCACTGAATCCGTCTGCATCGGTATCAATCAGGATCGGATTGGTATTATACTTATTAACTTCATCTCCATCATTAAGACTGTCTCCGTCGGAATCTAACTTCAGGGGATCAGAGTGATATATGTATATTTCATCATAATCACTTAAACTATCACCATCCGAGTCGTAGGAATTGGGATCGGTTCCGGTATTATTTTCATCAATGAATTTGCCCGTATTGGTTTCCACCGAGTCGGGAAGTGAATCTTCATCATTATCATAATCGGGGCAACCGTCACTATCTTCGAAACCATCAAAATCTTCTTTCAGACGGGGACAACCATCCAATTTATTGCCTATTCCGTCACCGTCGGAATCCCTCCAACCTCCTAAACGAAGGGAGAATCCAAGGCCAAAGGTCAAATTTCCGGATTGCACATCGGGATCACCCAATTCCGAAACACCGGACATGTCTTCCTGCTGATCGAATAAATTTCGGTAACGGAAGAAGAAATCCATGGATAGCACATGAGACCATTCCCATTCAAAACCACCCCCGACATTTGCCATCAAGTTCGAACCGGAAGTTATCACAACATCTGTATTGGTATTCACAGCTTCCCATTGCATCAAGCCAAATCCGCCGATCAAATAGGGAATCCATCTTCTGTCTTTGGCCAGATTGAAACGTAAATTGGCAGAATAGGGCCTGAAGGTGGTCTGATAGGGATAGTCTGCATTTTCTATTATATGACTCAGGATTTCCAAAGGCTGATCTTTGTCCCGCACTGTGACGAAACCATAGCCGGCATCTAATTCCACACCCCATCTCTGGCTGAAATAATAACCAAAATTGAAATTTCCCAAAGCACGAAAGGTGCTGTAATCTTCATCTCCACCAATTAATTTGGAGGTTCCGCCGGCAAAACGCAGGTAGAACTGGTTAGCAACAATCTGCCCATGTAGAAAGTTAGATAAGAACATGAAAGAGATTATTAAAATCAATAAAAATCTTCTTCTGCCATTCATTAAATCCCCCTGAATATCTCTGAAGGCATTAGTTTCAATTTTTCAAAATTGTCAAATTGTAAATTTCATCGAATCATTTATCCTGTCCGTTCAACCATCCTGGTTGAATGAAATGTTACACAAAACCATCCCTGGTTTTGAAATAAACTCACCAAGATGGCGGGTTGTAACGCAAAGTTCAACCTGGAAGGATTGAACCAGCGTGTTCTCGTCTAAAGTTCCTTCCCACAAGATTCTCTTGTGGTTATTAACATTCAACTCTTTCAGAGTTCTATCCTGTAAAATTATTAATATAAATTTCACGACAACTTGTTGGAAAGTTTGGTTTTTTAAGCGCCTAATCAAAAATATTTCTAAGCACTTCCAGCATATTTTTGTAGTGACTTCCCGGCCAGTAAATTTTTCCGCATTTTCGGCAAACTTTGTACTCCTTTATCGAATTCAAGACAAATTCCGGAACCAAATTCCAGACTTTATCACGAGAAATAGCAAAGAGAATTTTATTGCAGATGAGGCAGCGGGTGAAAATATGCTCCCGGCTGAAGACAAGATAGCTGCGAATCTCTTTCAGTTGTTCCGTGTGAAATTCGGATTTGATCAGAATCCGGGAGAATTTTTCTTTTCTAACTGCAATTTTATTCGACCTGGTCAGCAAAATTCTTCTTTCTTTGTTAGCCAGATTGATCATTTTATCTGTGCTGATGGCTTTGTAGATCGCAGCATCATAACCCAGAAGGCGCAGCCACTTTGCCAGGCGGTTCAGGTTTTCGGAAAGCAAAAATTTTGGTTTGAGTGCCAGCATTTAAAATTTGCCCACCCGGAAGAATGTTTCTACTTCCGGTATCTGGGTCTTCTTTGCCTCTTTCAGGGTTCCGGTGAACAGCACTTTTCCGTTGTCCAGGAAGATGATCCGATCGGCAATGCGATGAATGCTGGCCAGTTCGTGCGTTACGATCACGATCGTCATTTTCAGAAGGTTTTTCAATTTAAGAATCAATTCGTCCAAAGAAGCGCTGGTGAGTGGATCTAACCCGGCAGAAGGCTCATCGCAAAACAGAATATCAGGATCGAGCGCTATTGCCCGGGCCAGGGCAGCTCTTTTTTTCATCCCGCCCGACAATTCCGAGGGAAAAAGATTTTCCGCATTTCCAAGATTCACCAGGTTCAGTTTCACCCGGATAATTTTTTCCATGATCTCGGCAGATAATTTTGTGTGTTGCTCCAAAGGAATCGAGACATTTTCAAATATACTGATAGAATTGAGCAGAGCTCCATTCTGAAACAGCATACCTATCCTGCTGAGAATGCTGTTAAACTCCGGTTCATCCATTTGAGTAACTTCCTGTCCGAAGATTTCCACCTGCCCGGAATATGGCTGGAATAAGCGCAAAATATTCTTAAGCAGCGTGGTTTTTCCGCAGCCGCTGCCACCTAAAATAACAGTTACTTCATGCGGATAGATATCAACATTCACATCTTCGAGGATGATCTTCTCACCATATTTTGCGACCAGATTTTTTACTGAAATGATAGGAGTTTTTTTCATATTAAAAATAAAAGATCAGGCTGCTGATCGCATCCAGAATAATGACCCAGAAAATTGAAGCGACAACAGATTGAGTGGTTACTTTTCCCACACCTTCCGCACCGCCCTTCACATGAAATCCGTAATAACTGCCGATGATCACGATCACCCAGGCAAAGAAGAAACTTTTGCCCAGCCCCACCAGCACATCCTTCAAAGTGAGTACTTCGAAGACCCGGTTAAAAAAAACTACTGCACTTAAATCGAGATAAGTGACGGCAATGATAAGACCGCCGAAAATTCCGATCAGAGTGGAAGCTGTAACCAAAAGAGGAATGCAGATCGTGATGGCATGAAATTTGGGAACGACCACATAACGGATCGGATTGATCGCCATCATCTTCAGAGCGTCGATCTCTTCCGTAACCTGCATCGTAGCGATCTCGGAGGCAATGGCTGATCCGCTGCGGCCGGCTAAAATGATCGCTGTGAGGATCGGTCCCATCTCGGTGACCATGGAGATCGCCATCAAATCGGCCACAAAAATATTTGCGCCAAACTGCCTGAGCTGTGCGGCAGATTGAAGAGCTAAGATCAAGCCCAGAATAAAGGATAGTAAGCAAATTATCCCGAGGGCATCAACTCCGATCAAAACACCCTGCTGAATTACCGATCCTTTTCGTTGCCCTTTTTTATTGATCAAACCGACAAACGCCCAATAAAAGATATCTGCCACGAGGTAAAGCGCCGAGGCTGATGTTTCAAAAAATTTGTAAATTCCACCGCCGATCTGAATGAAAAAATTATCTGTTTTCAGCTTTTCAGCAACAGGAAGCTGCAGGGAAGAAAACGTGTTGATCGTATTTCGCACACTTTCATTGGCATGTATAAATTGCGGTTTGAAATCAGAAAATTCCAGCATCAGTTTATCGAGAAAAGCCACACCGGCGCTGTCGATCTGTTCCACATCCTGCAAGTCGATTCTTTCCAACCTGAGAATTTTTAATTTTTGATAATCTGCAATCAAACCGGGAACATTGAATTTATCAATATTTCCTGAAAAAGTGAGTACAGGATTTTGATATTCCAACACTGCTTTATTATCCAAAAAATTACCTCAGGAAGTAGGTAACGCGCAGGAAAAGTGTATGATTCCGAGCAATATAATCATTACCGATTTCAGGCATTTTGTGGGTAAGTTTCAATTTATAATCCAAGGAGATATATTTTAAAATTTTCACATTGAAGACATTTTCCAATTCCATGGTGTAGTTTTTCTCATCATAGAAGGGGAAAAGAAAATCCGCATTCAAACTGTATGAGAGATTTAACGGTAACTGAAAGGTTCCTACCAAAGACATTTCCGTACCGGTTTTTGACTCTGATTTCAACTCGTGATATTCCCTGAATTCTACGCCATTTATTGTTTCCGGATTGATTGACTGATAAACGTCGTTGTTGATTTCCTGACGCATTCCAAACCCAACCCGTAAACTGAGATTTGCACGTGAATAGTTTAAAATTCTGTAGTTAATTCCCAAACCTTCCTTCAATATCAAGGGGAAAAAGGAGGATCGAACTTTCACATTATCCACCCGAACAGTATCTAAAACTGTGTTGCCATCGGTATCGAATTTGGCGCAATAGAATTCGTCGGCACTATAATACCTGGAGTTGAAAAAATGGGAATTTGCATCGACTCTACCGTAAACACCGAAATCTTTTATGAAATAGTAGATTGCCGTATTCTTCAGATCAAATTCGTCTGCAGCAAGCTGAAAGTCTTCATTCGTAGATTTGGAAGTTCCAATTTCTATCAGGTTCTTCATGGAATAATGGACAGGATTATTATCATAAAGCAGATAATTTTGTAATTGGGCATCCAGAATGATGGAAGTCGTGTTTTCATTCTCTTCAGCTTCATTATCGCTGTTAATGTTAACGTTGCCATGGATAGCACTGGAGAATTTCGTCTTTTCCAGAGAAGCTTCCAGAAAGCTTTCTTCCAGCACCCCTGCTCCGATCATATTGGTAGGAATTCCTTCATCATCCGTATCCATAACAATAGTGAGCTTTTTTACTTCTCCTTTCTCCACATAGGTAGTGGTAAAGTTGCTATATGTATTGAACGGTTCATTATTCACCGTAATTTTGTATAAACCTGGTTTCAAAGCCCAAACTACAGATTGCTCTCCGATTTCTTCTTCAGCCGGAAAACCACCTCCGTAGCTGTCTCCTGTTGCCAGGTCGAAGATTTCATACCTTACTTTGGCATAATTTCTGTTTTTATCAATAACTTCCACTACCAGGCAACCCCAGTTCGGTTCTATGATAGTTTTATATCTGGGATATATTTTGATATTTTCCTGGATCATAAGTTGATTGGATTTACCGGAGCCATATCTGATAGCGTATTCGCCTTGCGGTAGAATCAGAGGCGTTCCCATTTTTCCGGAAATAATATCATCCTGATCATTAATCGCCTGAAAATAGGGTTCATTATCTGTTCTGGAAAGAGCCGGCAGCAGCAGCATGCCATTGCTTTCATCCGTTACTTCTTCATCACTCAATTGTTCAGTTTTCGTAGTTGGTTCTTCAGTCTGATTAATATCTTCGACCACACAGCTGTCAACTCCGCAGACTCCCAAAATTCTCTGTATGAAATGATCTGTTTCTTCCAAAATGATATCGTTAATCGTCTGCACAAAAGTATCATAATCGTAGGATAACAATGTTTTTTCCACATTTGCCTCATACTGCACCAGGTTTGCTTCCTCACCTGAATTGCGCAGGACAAATGACATATTTACCCGAGCCTGCTGAATGTTCTCAGAAATGTAGATTTCGATATTGTTTACCGTAGTGGAGATTTCCATATCGGGTCGTGTATCCAGAAATTCTCGGTGAGTCTGCTTAAAAATGTTGTAGGACTGCATCCTTTTCTGTATGAGATCAGGTATGGCTTTGGATAGTTTAACTCCCCAAAGATTATAATAATTATAAGTTATCCGTGGTCCAAAATGCCTGATAACGATTTGAGAACGGTTGTATGTGTTAGATATTTTTGAATCCTGGATGTAAATGCTTTTTGCAATAGGAGTTTTCTGTATCAGGGCAGAATTTTCATTGTGTCCATAATATTCCAAAATAAAGTAGTTTTTTGTTATTAACTCGCTCGAAGTACACCCACCCAAAATAATTCCTGCTGCAACAATTAGCCAAAATATTTTCTTCATTATTTCCTCATACTTTTTCTACTTATTTGATTTTGAGTTCCTATTATTTTCTTCTCGATTTAAGCAGCAGAGATGGATCTTCAATGATCTGTCTGCTGAATTCATTCAGATTATCGATCGTTTCCCGCAGAGATTCAATTGTGTCCAGAATATCCTGCTTGCTCTCCATGTGAGTAGTATCCAGATGGGAAAGAGTCAAATCGATCTGAGTAACTGCATTATCCAAGTCTTTCACCAATTTCTTCAAATCCAGCTTGGAAAGCTCTGCCGTGATCTTATCAGTATTGGAGACAATGTTGTCAATCTTCCCGGTTTGGATAATATCATTTATTCTTACAGTAGCTTCATTCAAAGACACTGAGATCGTGCTGATTTCAGCGCTAATTACATCCAGATTCGTGATGATATTGCCAATCGGTTCGATATTTGTATTAACCAGAGTGTCGATACTGGTAAGAATATTCGTCAGCTTTTTCCGGTTGGTTTCATCCGTTATGGAGTTTAAATTATTCAGCAATATTTCCAATTTTCCCATGATGATCTCGGCTTTCCCGGAAATATTCTGGAAAGTGGATTCACCCGCCGGGATAAAAGATTTTGGCTTCAGGAATTCCGCTTTATTTGTTCCGCCTGAAATTTCAATTTGCAAAAGCCCGGTAATGCCAATCGGGTTAAGCGAGGCATCGATATCTTTTTTCAGGGGGGTTCCTGCTTTCACACTAACCGTTACGATCACGTTGGCAACATTTTCCTTGTCGATATTGATCTCTTCTACCCGACCGATGGCTATTCCGTAATAGCGCACGGGGCCGCCGATCTGTAGTCCGCTCACAGAAGTATCTTCATATTTGATGTAATAAATATCGCGTTTTTCCATGATCTTATTTCCGGCTACCATCACCAGAAAAAAGATCAGCAGAACAGATATAATAACAATAAAAATTCCCAACCTGAATTTTTGAGCACTGCTTACCATAAAGCTCTCCTTCATTATTTGCGGAAATTAAATTCAAATTATCCGGTGTCAAGGAAAAGATATAAGATCACGCATTTCCCGAAAAAATATTACTTTCTGCAATCAACAAGAAGAAGTAAGAAATTTTTTTTTACCGCCCATGAATTTATTCATGGGGAAAATCAAACAAAACCTTTCATATCAACCAGTTCAACGCTTTTCGAAATTTATGCAAACGGTTAAAACCGTTATCTATTTGTTTCTCGCATCTCAGTTCCCACGAATAAATTCATGGTCTTTATTGGAACATAATTTGTGCAGATAATTCAACGATATCCTCCATTATTTCAATAGCTTAGACTTAAATTATCCAAAATTTTCCGGGGGATGCGTACAAGATATAAGATGAGTGGCCGACAGAAAAGAAATAATTTAATATGTCATTAAAAGAATATAAAATAAACTCCGAATTGAGTAATTAAATTACCTCTTCTTTCCTTCCTGAACGTTGTTTAGAAAATGATCTCGATGAAGATACCCAGGCTGAATATCCTGATCGATGTGCCTTTTTTGAAGTTATTGGAAAGTTCGTAGCTGCTGAGCAGACCACCGCTGATATTCTTATTAAATTTATAAGCGACTTCCGGAGAAGTGGTGAACCTCTGAGTATTTGTCATGATCTGATTTGTTGTTTCTTCACCAGTAGTTTTTTTCCGCTCTTTAGTACCCTCAACTGTAAAACTTAAATCGGTGGTCAATTCATTCTTCAGTTTTGTGCGTTTGAAGAAAAGAATTTTCAAGCCTTTTGCTGCCGCATAGGTCCAGGAAACATTACCCGATAAAGACCAGTTATTCGATGTAGTATTCGTTTTATATGAACTATTAATACTTTTATTCTGGTTGGTGGAATAATTAAAGCTCAGATTGGATGAGATATTGTTTTTCCAGTTTCCAAACCAGGAGATCAGGGGAGCCAGGCTTATCCTGGTAGATTCGGAATCAGGTTTCTTGAAATCTAATGGTCCGTTTTCAGTGTGGCTTTGCATAAAACCTGTGGTGATGCGGGAACTGGTGAGCAGTTCTTCTGCTCCGATCAATTTTTCAAACTCAGTAAGAGTTACGCTGATATTCGGAAAAATCGTAGTAATCACTATTTTATCATTGGAACCGTAGGTTCTTTTGAAATCTTTGGAATAGCCCAGGGTAGTTGACAGGAAATTCAAAATGGGAAAGCTGAGAGAGGTTGAATACTTGTCGTTGATCGTTTTCAATTCAATTTCTTTATCATCACCTTCGCCTTCCTTCAATATGTGCGGCAAACCGATCTGATAGAGAAATTCCGGGCGTTTGGTACGTTCATCATAAGTTGTTTTATAGTTGCTGTCATAATTGAATTTTATATTTTCTGCTCGTGCGATGTAATCTACAATCCTGGCAAAGATATTCGATTTTCGGGAGCCCTGTTTCTTTTCTCCCTGTTTTTTCCCTTTTTCGTCTTCTTTTCCACCTTTTTGCTCTTCATCCATGCCACCATCTTTACTTTCTTCTTTTCCGCTAATTTCGTTGACGCCAACTCCGATTTCCTCTTCGAAACCATTGCCTGATTCTCTACCAACGCCTTCCAGTCCATCTTCTTTAGTATTGAAAGAACTGTATTCAGATGGCAGCTCCTCATCTTTCTCTTTTAAGTCGGCAGGAGGTTCAAATTTCCCGGATTCTATTTTCTCGGTTTCATCAATCTTTAATTTATCTTCAGGAATACCTTCGGTTTCTTTTTTGCCGAATTTCAGTTCCAACCAGTTTGCCAGGCTTTGCAGCATATCTTTATTCTTCAACGTGAACATGCCGTTAACCGATCTATCGACATTTCCCGTGTAATACAATGTATCTACTAAACCGGTTTTTTTATGGTTTTCACTATATTTCACATCAAAACCAACGTTATAGGAAAATATCTTATCCAGGTATTGGGGAGTATAATCCAAACTGATATTCTGGGTTCGCTCTTTTTCTTCCCCGATATTCACATCGTGCCAATAATTTGACATCATCAAGTCGCGTTTAGTGAGTAACTGATAGCCGGATTTAAAATCGCTGAAAATATCATAGGTGATCTTGCTGGATGTGCTCAATGTGCGGGTGCGTGTATAAGTTGTCTGTAATTTCCAATAGGCTGGAATAGTATCGTTATAGGTATCCCAAGTCCATTTTTGAGGTTGTTTATCATCATATATGAAAGTATTTTCCAGCAAATTCGGGAAGAAATAGAATTTGTAGTTACTCCCCAGTTTCAGTCCCAATTTCTCTTTTTCGATATTCAATTTATAGGTATGTTTCAAGTTAATCATCAAGGTTGTGTCGGCAGACGTGGAAGAGGTTATTTCCTGCTGTTGAATGCTGCCTGTTATGCTGGTATTTTTTATGGTATAAGCCAGTATTTTACTATTGGGCGTTTTATTTTGACTGAAAGAAAGATCTGCCCGGTAGGTTAAAGATTTATTCTGTTCTCTTTCCTGTTCTTCTTTGGTCAAATCTTTTCTCAGAAGGTCAGAATTAGCTTTATACCTGGGAATTCCCAGAGTTTGCAATCTTTTCAGTTTCAAAGGAAGGCTCAATCCCCATTCAGCGGGAAAAAATTTATGAAGATTATAATTATTAATTATATTAAATTCGAGTGTTTTAGCATAATTCTGAGTCATATTTCTGGATGCAGTGGCAATGAAGTTCTCAGTTTTCCATTCCAGATTCACATTCAGGTCAGAGAAATCGGCGAATTTTGTGTCGATCGTTGCTCTGGCAGCATAACCAATCTCTTCATAAGGATTAACAACCCTGATGTCATCGAAATACAGACGACCTGTATAGGATTCGGTTGCCTGCATTCCCAACGAAATTTCTCTTATATTGGAAAGAGTTGGATTACCGACTTTACTTAAAACCAATCCATTGACCGTGTTGTTTTTTTCATTTTCTTCATCCAGGATTTTCAAATAGGTGAGATCAGAGAAATTGAGTTCGATTTGCTCCCAATCATCCCGTTCCATCTTAGCGAAGTATTCAACTGTGTTCAGCGGGCTTTTTATTTCATAATAATTAAGCGAATCCGCTCCCAACCGAACAATAAGAGAATCAGGTTCTGAGCGATATATGGCATTTTGAGCTTGCTCGGAATAAACCCAGAGCCGTAATTTCTCGTAAATTCTCACAGTTAGATCGATCTTATCTCGAAATCTCTGGGTAACTAAACCATGATGCATGCTTCCTAAATTTTTATAATCTATGATCAAAGACTGTTCCAAAGTCTCTTCGCCGTCTTTTTTGATCACCGTGAAGGGCGCTGGAGTATAATGTTGATCTTTCTGATTATCGATGGTTCCGACCTTCATGGTTTCTTCTTCGTTATTCACGATATTATTATATTGATCTTTGATCAATTTTTCTTCCCATTTATTGCCCACGATATCCAGAGAAACCAATTTAACGCGTGTACTATCTTCCACCTGGAACCAGATCCTGGCATAACTTATCCGTTCCATATTCGGAGTATTATTCAAGTCATTTGTGATAATCGTATAATTTTCCGGGTCATGCAGCGGAACGCGGAACAAACGCCAGCCATTGTACTGGCTTTCCAGAAATTCATCGCCTTCATTCAAGCTGACTGTATATTCGAAGAAATATTCATTGAGATTAAGTTTATTGTTGTTGTCCAAATCCTCGCTGTCCAACTTATTATTACCTTCTGTTCCATTTATCTCAGGATAGAACTCTTCCCCGTTGACGTTAAACTTTTTATTACTGTAATCATCGTCCGGATCATCTCCCGGTTTACCGTTTTCAATGCGATCCAATCCGACATCTTCTCCGACGTCCAGCAGACCGTCTGCCGTAACAATTCCGTCTTCTTTGTCGGGATTGGCACTTTGCCCAGGTTTATAAAAGTCTTCGCTGACCACCCCCAGATCGATATGCATGATCACCGGTTGGGAAGCAACATTGTAATTCAGCGTATCAACTTTAACCAGGAATTCGATATACTTTTTAGTGCTGAAATCCGTATTATTTCCCACATATTTCATTAGACCGGCCCAATAGCGCGGATCGACTCCGGGCTGCCCGAGAGTATTCGGTTTGATCTTGCAGGCCAGGACAGTCACTTTTTCTCTTTCTTCTTTGGCAGATAGAGTTTGCGGGTCATAAATGTCTTTAGCGTAAATATTCTGGGGATTGTAAAAATTCAGATCGGCTTTACCGAAATGAACGTTGGTCGGCTTACTGGCAGGATCCCATACTTCTCGCGTTATTCCCAGAGGATAGGTATCCATGGTGGATTCCATATCATCGATATAAGCTTCATTCTTGTCGTGTTGTTTATCACTTCCATAAATATTGGGAATGCTGGTGGCGACTTCTCCGGAAAGTGTGATCGACGAATTTGCATCCGTTTTGATGAAGGGCATGAAATCGACGATCCTGGTTATGACCGGAACGTCATAATCCAGTTCACCATCGAGGCCAGCCAGGATGAGACTGCGGTTTTCATTGCCGATCTTCGGCCTGTCTTCCTTCACTTTTTCCGACTGATAGATGAACGTTCCGCCTAAGGTCAAGTTTTCATTGAAATCCATATCGGCCCGTACACCCATCAGGGTTTTACTTTCCACGCTGAATAAAGGCCGGAATTGGTAGTTCACTTCGATATCTGCTGTGGGAGATTTGGCTTCTTCATTCAGGAAGGTGATATCTCCAAATGTATAGTCAACGATATAGTCTATATTTTCAGTTAATTTGCTGCCATTCACCTTGATGACAACGCTGCCGGGCAGGATTTCCTGGTTCAAAGATATTTGATCGTAACCAATCTGTCCTTCGGCATAAATTGTATACTCGGTATATGAATCATTGAGAGGAGTATAATTTTCATAAATAATAGAATCACCGAGTGCCTGGAAAGGACGGATGAACGGAAACACGACATAACCGCCTTCTAAATTGATCGTGGCATCGTCACCTGTGATAGTGCCATCAAAATTCGAATCCAATCTTAAGTAGTCATCCAAAGCAAGACCAGTGAAACCTGTAATAGGAACATAAGGGTCTTCTGCCCCCACTTCATCCAGGCTGTAAATGCTTAAATGGAAACCGTCGGAAGAAATATTTTGAAATCCCAGGCTGTAAATATTCATCACCTGGTATTTCCATTCTTCATTAACTTCAGGATTTTGGTTATATACTTTTAAAAGTTTCACTTCCACAGGAATTGAAGCGCTGTTCCCAATAACCGTACCAGTTCCCAATTGGGTATATACAATGCCTATCGTGTAAACATCCAATATGGAGGAAGTGTTTATTTCTTCAAAATTCTGCGGAAAAAATGTTATCATACCTGTAAGGTAATCAACATAATAATCCGTACCTTCCCTGAGAATATTAAAATCAAAACTCTCGGTTCCATTAATTGCAACTCCGGGAACTGTAGAGATATTGTTACTGCCATTATTGTCATCCAGGTAGATCACCAGTTCTTCATTATCATCCGGGAGAAAATTTTGATATAGATCAGACATAGTCCAGGCACCCGAAGGACTCAACACAACAGCATTGTCTTGATAACCGGGATAATCTTCAGAGCTATAAAGCTCATAAAGATTTTCCGGAAAATCAATATAGTACATATTCCGTTTGATAAAACTGCCGCTGTTAATGTATTTCTTTTGAACCGAAGAATCACCTTTCCATTTCCGGGTATTTTTCTGGGCTTCGTCTTTTCCCATGATCGTGGTAACGTGCAGATTGCCAGCCTCCAGTTCGGATTTGATGCCGAATAAACCCTCGGAAGACACACTATAGCTGATGAACCTGGCACTGCTGAGGCTGAGAGAAATATTACCGCCTTCGATCGATTTGACGACTTCATCCTCATCACCTTCATAATTGATCTTTACGGTGGTGGGTTCCGGTATCACGTTATCGCCGGAAGTTTGTCGGTGGTTCACATCGACGTGAATTTTCTCGCCGATTGTGCCGCGCAATCGCAAATTCAAATCCTGTTGGATCACCAGATCAAAATTCTGATTTCTGTTTCTCTCATCACCTTCTTCGTTATTTTTGGTATCACGTCCCGAGAAAGTCAGCCGTTGAGTTCCGTCCAGGTTGAGCCTACCTGCTTTATTGCCCATGAATTTTCGGACTGCTTTGGGTAAAGCAATTTTAGGAAGATCGATCACGATTTCAGGAATCAAGCCGCCCTCATTGGTTCGATCTGCTGTATTTAATACTGTTCTGGCATTTTCCCTGATCTTCTTATGAAAATAGGCAGCGAAGTAACTATCATTGAAGCTTACTAAGCTCATATAATAAGCATTTCCGAGTATAATATTTCCCAGTTTGGAAACCAGCGTCACCCGTTGTTGATCAAATTCAATTTCTTTCTCAGTTTTCACATCGTAGCCGCCGAGATTATACTTCGCGTAAGCTGAAATCGAAAATCCATTTCGCATTTTATAATAATCGAGCTGGTTGTTGATCAGTGGTGTGTAACCAGGTAGTGTATAATGAGGTGTAAAAACCTCTGCCATGAGCTGGGAAATCAAAAAGCAAACCAGGAGGATGAAAAAGTATTTTCTAAACATTATCGGTTATGTGCATAATGAAAGTGAGCAGTTTCGATTTTAAAAAACATCAAATTTATCCTTTGAACTTTTGTTAATTTTAAAATCAATTTTCCTTATTAATTTCCGTATTTTATCTTTCTCAAAATAGATACTGAGAGTTTC
>JAUSOT010000206.1 GCA_030656075.1 Candidatus Cloacimonadales bacterium | reverse complement strand
GCCACGATAACACTAATTTTGTTTTGGATTGTATTTCGCTTTTTAATTGATCTGAGCAAGCCAAGAAAAAAGGAAAAAATGATCAAAAAGTAAATTGAACTGAAACTTCCAAAGATTATATTCATTAATCTGTCTCTTTCTTCAAATCCCTATCTGATTCCCGATGATGCAAATCACTTGACCGAACATCAGGCTTCTTTTTTTTATCAAAATTATTTTGGCTGTTTTATAAGTCAATAAGAATGGAGTGCAGGGAAGAAATGAGATTTCCTAAAATAATTTTCGGAATCAAAATAAGGCAAAAAGCAATCTGCCTGACTTTTGACGACGGACCGCATCCGGTTTACACTCCACAAATCCTACAGATGCTGGCAAAACACGACATGAAAGCAACTTTTTTTATCACAGGCAGCAAAATACAAAAATACCGGAAAATCTTGGAGCAGATGATTTCTGAAGGTCACGAGGTGGGAAATCATGGTTATTCACATCGCAATTTGATCTTTAAAAGTAAAGAGTTCATTCTTAATGAAATAAACAAAACTGACGAATTGCTGCGGGAATGCGGCGCAAAAGGGGAGATCGTCTTTCGTCCACCTTATGGCAGGATGTCATTGAAAGCGATATTTCTGCTTGGGGAGCTAAATAAAAAAATCATCATGTGGAACATTCCGACCAAAGATTACAAAGCTGAAAACTCTCAGAGTATAATCAGGAAAATTCGGAAAAAACTAAAACCTGGCGGGATCATCATTTTGCACGATGCAGGAAAACTGATAAATTCTAATGTGGACAGAACATTTACCATCGAAGCTGTTGAACTGATAATTGAAGAAATCCTACAAAAAGGTTATTCTTTCAAAACAATCTCTGAAATGCTGAAAAATTAATAAATATCTGAGTCCGTTTTCTCGATAAAATCAGCAATTCCGGGAGATTCTTTACGAATATCATCCAGGGTTGGATTAACAATAACGTTGTCGTGTTTTTCTTCTTTTAAGACAAAATCTACTTTGATCCGCAGATGGAAATGATTTGATATAACGTCTTGAATTATCTGTTTTCTATCGCTTAAATCATTGTAGGCTAATTGTTTGGATACACTATACTGAACCAAGTTGTTAGAAACATTTTCTATTTTGCTTCTTTCCAAATAAACTCCGAGCATTGGTTTCTCTTTTTTTACCTTGCCGATGATTTGATCCAGATGTTCTTTCAATAGTTCCAAGGTTAGTTTTTCATATTTGGGGCTTTCTTCGCGAATCTCTTTATTGATGACTTCTTTGGCTACTTCAGCTTTTTTCAGAGTATTATTCAAGCCGGGAGCTTGCGTCTGAACCGATAGAGTCTTCTGCATCCCGGATATTCCGCCGGCATTCATATTATCAAGAATTTCATTGAGGGATTGCATTTCGGCTAACTTAGCCAGTTTGACAAAAGCCATTTCAGCCACCAGGATGGGATTTGAACTGTTTTTTATATCTGTTTTAGTTTTAATAAGAAGTGTCATTAAATAGAGCAAATCATTCTGAGAGAATTTCTTACAAACATTTTCCATATCTTTTTTGATGGCTTCGGAAATTGTAGTAACTTCGATTCCTACGGAAATCATCAGCAGATTTCTGATATAATCGAGCAGGCCATTTAAAAATTCCTGGATGTCATTGCCTTTTTCCAGGATATCATGCAGCAGTTTGATGATGCCGGCTGCATCTTTAACAGCTATGAAATTGATTATTTTCAGATAAATATCATAGTGAACGATACCGAAAATAGAGAGAACATCGGTGAGGGAAATGTGTTCCCTGCCATAAGCCAGAACCTGATCCATCAGAGATTGTGCATCTCTCATGCTGCCGTCGGCTTTCTTGGCGATCATGAATAACGCTTCGTTATCGATCAAGATTTCTTCTAATTTACATATCTCATTCAATCTGGCAACTATGGCGGGAATCGGGATTCGTTTGAAATCAAAACGCTGACAGCGGGAAATGATGGTCGGGATAACTTTATGCGGTTCTGTGGTCGCAAAGATGAAGATGATATTTTCCGGTGGTTCTTCCAGAGTTTTCAGAAGCGCATTGAAAGCATTTTTAGACAGCATGTGCACTTCATCGATGATATAGATTTTGTATCTGGAATTGGACGGTGAATACATCAATTCTTTTTGCAATTCGCGAATATCTTCCACCCCGGCGTTAGAAGCTCCGTCTATTTCTATGACATCGGCAGAAATTCCCTGAGTGATCTCTGTGCAGTTCTGGCACGTATTACAGGGTGATATAGTTGGCCCATTGGTAAGACAATTCAGGCTTTTAGCAAAAATCCTGGCGAGAGATGTTTTTCCTACACCGCGGGGACCTGTAAACAGGTATGCATGTGCTGTACGATCAAGTTCGATCGTATTCATCAGGATTTTCGTGATATGTTCCTGAGCAAAGATCTCTTCAAAAGTCTGCGGCCTGTATTTTCTCGCTAACACTAAATATGACATATTTTATTATCTTCTCCAATTTTCTGTTTGGAAAATCCAAATGCAGCCTTTTTTTGTCAATGAGAAATTAATCGCAAGTTTTCATCTATTCTAAACGATTTTATAATTTTTTCTTGACTCGAAAAGTGCCGAAATTTTTATCCGCTCCGATGCAGAAGTGGTGAAATTGGTAGACACGCTAGGTTCAGGGTCTAGTGGGCAATTGCCCATGGGGGTTCGAGTCCCCCCTTCTGTACCATTTTTTTATTAACAGCAAACAAAAACTAACTTTTTTATGCGGAAATTGGTGAAAATTAGATCTTCCTACTTTTCTATTATTTCCTGTTAAAGTAAACTGCAAAGAATTAATAACAAAGTTAAATAAATAAACCAACGAAAACAAATATGAAGGGATTAAAATAAATATAATTGACATGCTGAATTGAAATTCAGTTTTTGACATATGTGAAGAATATTCATTTTGGAGGTAAAAGAATGAATGCCAGATTTCAATCTGATAAAGTGAAACAAAAGAAGCATCACAAGCGAACTGCAATCATCGAAGCGGCTATCGAAACTTTCGCTAAAAAAGGTTTTCACAAGACCAAGATTTCCGATATAGCTCGGGCGGCAGATGTGGCAGATGGAACTGTTTATCTATATTTTGATAACAAAGACGATCTTCTCATCAAATCTTTTGATGAACTGATCTCCGGTAAATTGAATGAACTGAAAAAGTTGGTGGAAGGAGAAGAAACTTTTCTGGCACGTCTGACTATGTTCTTTGATTATCATGTAAAACTATTCACAGAAAAACCTTACATCGCTCGTTTCATGGCAATTGAACTGCGGCAGAGTACCGAGTTCTATAAAAAATTTCCCGATTACCAACCAATCAAACGTTATCTGAATTATCTGCAGGAACTTATCGATGAAGCTAAAAAGGAAGGAAATCTGCGTGATGTTGATACGCTGGGACTATCCTATCTGATGTTCGGCACTATGGATTTTGTTCTCACAGAATGGTCAACTCGTGAACAATCTTTCGACCTTTTAGATATTAAAGATAAGATCGTTGATATTGTCCGTTATGGAATGTACCCGATCAGAGAGCATTAAAAATCTATTTAGCCGCGAAGATCGGGAAGAAGCACGAAGAAAAAAAAACTTAATACTTGTTTTGCCTGCCAGGGCGTATTACCAAACTCTTTTGGGATGAAGACAGGTTCGTTGCTAATTCCTTTCATTTTTTATTTATGAAAGAAATAACAAGTGCTCGAACAGTATTTTCAGCCCGATCCCGATCAGAACTAATCCGCCCATAAGTTCGATTTTGTTTTCAAAGATCGAACCGAACTTTCCACCGATATAAACTCCAGCCAAAGATAACAGGAACGTCACAATTCCGATAATGACAGCAGGAGTGATGATCTGAACCTGAAGCACGGAAAAGCTGAGTCCCACAGCGAGAGCATCGATGCTGGTGGCTATTGCCAAAATAAAAACAGTTGCCAGTTTATTGGGATTAAATCTACTTTCGGTTTTTTTGATCTCAAATGATTCGTAGATCATTTTACTGCCGATAAAAGCCAGCAAAACGAAAGCAACCCAATGATCATAGGATTCTATATACTTCTTAAACCCCGAACCTGCCAACCAGCCTAAAGCCGGCATGACCGCCTGAAAACCTCCAAAAAACAGGGCAATCCGAAAAGCCGGTCTGAACTGGAAACATTTAAGCGTGACTCCGCTGGCAATGGAAACCGCGAAAGCATCCATCGCCAAACCGACTGCAATTAGCAATATCGTGATAAAATCCATAAAATTTCCTTTCTGAGTTCTTTAAAATTAACTACAGTTTATTCGTCAAACTGATTGCTGTTTTTATTGCTGTATCGCCTTTGATTGAAATTTTTAATATGTTGGGATAAATAGAGTTAAGTATATGTATTGATGAAGGCAAAAAAAATATTAAAATTTGTCTAAAAAAAGTTTGACACCATAATGTATTCATAAATTTCTAAGCCAATTCTTTTCCAAGGAGGAACAATGGAAGAGTTGATTTTAATCGAAGACGACAAACCTCCAAGCGCGGGGTGGTTTCCTGCATTTAACGCCGATTTAATCGCGGCAAAAAAATATTATTTTAACCTTCTTAATCTAAATAAAAAGCAATTTTTCTATCATATAAAAAGATAATTCATTATCCTGTTTTCGAAATAATTCTCAAACTTAAAAAATTTAAAACAAAAATTTTGGAGAAAACAAGATGAAAATAGGATTAACATACGATCTGCGTTCGGAATATCTTGCCTTGGGATATGGGGAAGAGGAAACTGCTGAATTCGATTGCGAAGATACGATAGAAGCTTTGGAAACAACAATCCAATCTCTGGGATATCAAACCCAAAGGATAGGTTCAATAAAGAATTTGATCCATCATCTCAGCACGGGAAATTCCTGGGATCTGGTTTTTAATATTTGTGAAGGATTGCAGGGAGAAGCCAGGGAAAGCCAGGTTCCCGCCATCTTGGATGCTTTCAAAATACCTTACACTTTTTCCGATCCGCTGGTGCTGGCGATCGCTCTGGATAAATACGCCTGCAAAAGCTATCTGGAAAAATTCGGTATTCCTACTCCCGGTTTCGCTTTGTTGCAGAAAGAATCCCAGCTTAAGAATCTCGATCTGAATTTTCCTTTATTCCTGAAACCGGTAGCGGAAGGAACGGGAAAAGGTGTGTATGCCAATTCCAAAGTGGAAAATGAAACTCAAATGCTTGATCAATACAGGTTTTTGAAAAAACAGTTCCAGCAGCCCATCCTCGTGGAAGAATATCTTCCCGGACGCGAATTTACGGTTGCCATCGTAGGAAACGGCAGGAATGCAAATGTGTTGGGAACAATGGAGATTTTTTTCAGAGACAGCAGACATAATGCCATCTACAGTTATGAAACTAAAGAAAATTGCGAAACGGAAATAATCTATCAACCGGGAAGAGATGCGCTGGCAAAACAGGCTGAAAAAGTTGCCCTGAAAGCATATCGCGCTTTGGGATGTAAAGATGTGGGGAGAGTGGATATCCGCACAAACCGGTTCGGCAAACCGGAATTCATCGAAATAAATCCCATTCCCGGAATACATCCGCAGCATTCCGATCTGCCCATGATCGCCACCCAGGAAGGCATTTCATACCGTGAATTGCTGCAGCGGATCATTTCATCTGCTATCGGCCGCTACAAACATCTGCAATTGATAAAGGTGGCTTAAGATGAGAAAGACGATCGAATTTGCCAATAATTTGCTTCCCATTCATAAATTCCAGAACGGAACGGATCGCTCGGTTGTCATCGATTTCAGCCGCTACAATTTCCAGAAACAACATTTTCCCAAAGCCAGCCGCAGAGACTGGAAGAACTGGCAGTGGCAAATCCAAAACAGCATCACCGATCTTGAAATGCTGGACAGGATTCTACCGCTCACCCCGACCGAAAAAACAGAACTGCAAAGTTTGAAGGTGAAACTACCCCTGCGCATCACGCCTTATTATGCCGGTTTGATCGCTAATTTGGGCAAAAACCACCCGCTTCGTAAAACGGTGATCCCATCCCTCAATGAACTCAAAATGAGTTTCGGAGAAGCTGCCGATCCGCTGCATGAGGAAGATGACAAGAAAGCGCCGGGACTGGTGCATCGTTATCCCGACCGGGTTTTGGTGCTGCTCACGGATTTTTGTTCAGCCAATTGCCGTTACTGCACCCGTTCCCGCCTGGTAGGGCAGGAACATACGGTTTTCGATTTTGATAAAGTTGTTTCCTATATCAGCGAACATACGGAAATCCGGGATGTGCTGCTTTCCGGCGGTGATCCACTTACTTTAAGCGATTCAAAACTGGAATATTATATTCAGAAGATCAGAGCCATCGAGCATGTGGAAATGATCAGGATCGGTACAAAAATACCGGCTGTTTTGCCGCAGAGAATTACGCCGCAGCTTGTGAATATGCTGAAGAAGTATCATCCGCTCTATCTCAGCATTCATTTCACCCATCCCGACGAACTCACACCGGAAACGCAAGCCGCCTGCCGTCTGCTGGCTGATGCCGGAATTCCTTTGGGAAGCCAGACAGTGCTGCTAAAAGATGTGAATGATTCTGCCGAGACTTTGAAGAAACTTTTTCATGAACTTCTCAAAGTGCGTGTGAAACCGTATTACCTGTACCAGTGTGATCCGATTTCCGGTTCGGCGCATTTCCGCACCAGCGTGGACAAAGGCTTGCAGATCATGGAAAACCTGCGCGGTTTCACAACCGGTTATGCCATACCCACTTATGTGATCGATGCCCCGGGCGGCGGCGGTAAGATTCCTCTGCAACCCAAATATCAGATCGATGAAAATGCGGATTATGTTTTTCTGAAAAATTACGAAAAAAATATCTACGCTTATCCGAAAAAGAAATAAAGAAATCTTGCCATCGCCTCTTTCAAATCCTCTTTCATTTGGCAATGTCAAGGTGGATTATAATCGACGAATTAGCACAAGCTTGAGGTAAGAACGGTATCTTAAGTTGTTCTTAATCCAGATTCCATTCTGGATCAATTCCAACTGGTTTCATTAAAATATTGTTAACCTTGCGAAGATCGTTTTCTGCGAGAGGTTCGAAAACCTTCGCAAGGTTTTTTCCCATGTCGCGCCTACGTCTCTTGGATTGTTCATTTCTCTTCCCAGAGCTCACACTCCGGGCTACAAATCTGTCACCACGATGTGGTTGGATAAAGTAAACATCAATCAGAACCGAAACCTTAAAACGGTTTCTCTCATAAATTCTTGGAAGTTAGCCATTTCAAGGTTGTTGATAGAAAAAGATTGTCCACAAAACATTAATCTAAAAAATCCATTTTATTAAATTCCAAAGGAAGAAACTATGAAGATGAAATGGATGTTTATTTTTTTAGTTGACATATTACATGATGTTACATTTTATTACATCAATTCAGGAGGATAGATATGACAGCAGATTTGTTGAATGTGGACCAAGTAGCGCAGATGTTGAGTTTTCACACTCGCACAATTCGCCGCTTAATCAAAGAAGGAAAGCTAACGGCCGTAAAATTCGGAGGGCAGTGGAGGATTAGCCGACAAGATTTGCAGTTAATGCTCAATCGAAAAGATGTTTTAGAAGAAAGCAGCAATATTTGGACTCATCAGGTTGAAGAATTTCTGCAGGGAAAATCTGATCCGAAATTAGCTCGGATTCAGGTTTGCAGTGTAGTGGATTGTTATCTATCATCACAGGCTGTAAAAGAATTAGCCCAGAAATTATTGGATCTGATGAATACCCCTGATACCGCTCGGATCTATGCTAAGTTCCAATACATGAATTTTGAAACAACCGGAAAAGCTCGTTTCATCTTATGGGGAAATCCTTCTTTCTTAACAAAAATGCTGGAAACTATTTCCAAATATGAGGAGAAAAAATGAAAAACTTAACATGGATTATCGCAATTGTGTTATTGGCTTCTTGCCAAATTAAAGGAGAAAATGACCAAATCAAACATTGGGAGAAGCAGCTTACGGCGATTTCCCAACTTCAAAAAACAGCACAAACAGTGCACCCTCTCTTTTGCAAACTATATCCGATTGCTTTGGTAGAGAAAAATTCAGTGTACATATTTACAGCAGATAATGAGCAAACCGGTTATCGATTCAGCAAAAAAGCCGAAAGCAAAATTGCGTATTCCAAAGGGATTCGAGCTGCCTTTCCTCTGGAAGAGAATGATTGGCAGACCACTTGTGTGGTGAGTCCCGAAGCTTTTAATAATTTAAAAGACCGGATTTTAATTTTCCACGAATTTGTGCATTGCTATCAAGCGGAAACCTGCGAGCAAGCATTAAAAACTAATCTGCAAATTTACAGGGAAGAAATGGCACAACAGCATTATATGTGGGAAATAGATTATCCTTTTCCTTATGAAACCATTGCTGATCAGTATCATGAATATCTAACTTCCTTAGAAAATGGTAAGATAGAATTGGCTGCTTCCCAGCGCCAAGAATTACGCAGTCGTCTTTCCCTTACGCAGGAGGAATATTTGGTTTGGCAAGAATGGAAAGAAGGTTCGGCGCGCTATCTGGAAAACAAATTGAATCTGGCCTGTGGCTTGGAAAGAAATGATTTTGGTTTGAAGCAAGATTTTTCCCGTATCACGTTTTATGCTGGGGGTGAACGGCTGATTTCTCTGCTTACTCAGCAAAATTCGGAACTTTTAAACGATTTTGCAGCACTCTACCAAGCCATTGATGAATTTGGAAAAAGGGAAACAAATACCCGTTAAAAAAATCGAATATTGGAATCTACGCACCGCTTATCAAATAGCGGTGCTTTTTCTGATATGTGCTTCCAATTTTTTAAGAGGAAATTTATTAAATTGACTTACGTACGACTTGAGTCGGGTGCATTAGAATCTTCGCAAGGTTAACTTTCTTTTCCTCCCGAAGAATCAATCTAACTTATTTGGGAATATGATGTTATCAAACAAATCATGTTTGAATATAGACAAAGGGCGATTCGTGGATCGCCCCTACATTTATTTTACCACCGGCAAACTGCCAACCGACCAACTGCTTTTCTTTTCTCCGTGTCCTCTGTGTCTCAGTGTCTCTGTGTTGAAATCTACTTCACCACGATGTGGTTGGATAAAATTAAACATCAATCAGAACCGAAATCTTAAAACGGCTTCTCTCATATATTCTTGGAAGTTAGCCATTTCAAGGTTGTAAAAGAAAGATATTGACCACAAATCGTTAATCAAAAAAATCCAGATTAAATAAAATTATTAAGGGGAAAATATGAGTAGTAACTTATCTTCAAATACTTTGTTTCATTATACCGATTTTGAATGTTTAATGAAGATTCTAAAAGAAGGATTCAAACCCAATTATAGTCTTGAAAATTTCGAATTTCTTTTTGAAAAAGAAAGCAATATTAAAAACAATCATATTATTCCAATGGTTTGCTTTTGTGATATACCGATTTCAAGTACAAAAGAGCATATTTTTAATTATGATAAATATGCAATTGGTTTATCAAGAAAATGGGGTGAAGATAATGGTTTAAATCCAGTTATGTATATTTCGAGAAATTCAAAAGTAATTAATAATTTTAGATATGCATATAGCAATTATAATGATATTGTTATAGAAATAGAAAAGGAAAAAGAAGATTTGTACAATAAGCTTAAAAAATCAAAATTTGAAGATTTAACAGAAGATGCCAGAAATGAGATATCGAAAAAAATTGGTAAAAAAATTACTAATCAGAATTTTGAAGAAGAAATCAAAAATTATACTATGAAATGTTTTTGCGAGGATTATTTATTGAATCATACCAAACCGCTATCAATAATACGAAAATGAATTGACATAAAATACTCGTCTAATATTTTCTTCCTCGAGGTAAATATGAAACGAATAAAAATAAAAAAACACTTATCAAACGAAGAGTTAAAAAAAAGAATTAGGG
>JAUSOT010000205.1 GCA_030656075.1 Candidatus Cloacimonadales bacterium | reverse complement strand
TTCCCAAATTCCGTTTGGGAACGCACTTTTCATGCGAAACTCCGTTTCGCTAACATCCTCAAAACAGAGTTTTGATTCCAATTGTGTTCCCAAACAGGAGTTTGGGAACAAGATCATCTTTAAGCATCGCAACCATTTCTTACTCTACTACTTTCTCCAATTCTCATTTCCTAAATTCCAACATCTTGTTTTCCTCGTTCTCTCTCGTTCCTAAATTCCAACATCTTGTTTCCTCGTTCTTTCTCGTTCACAAATTCCGTCATCTTCTCTCTCGTTCCCAAATTCCGTTTGGGAACGCACTTTTCATGCGAAACTCCGTTTCGCCTACTTCCCGACCTTAAAATCCACCTCTTTCCAACCGTGAGAAACTTTTCCATTCTTGTAAGTCAATCTCAACTTACCATATTTGCCTTTACTCGTTAATATGCTGTAAAATGATGATTTCCCTCGATTGAGTTTTTCATTATCTTTCTTCTGATAATCGAAACTCACCACCACATCGATTGGAAGAGTATGGATCAAATCAGTATCAATAAATTTAGACATACCGGACAGCAGAATAATGTAATCCGTCTTCGGAGCCAAATCGGTGGCCAGGTCTTTGACAATGTCGAAAACCTTAAACTTGAGTTCGGCATGAGAAGCAATTTCGTTTTTCACCACCCAATCCGGTGCGTAAATAGAAATGAAGCCCACGGTGATGGAATCGGTTTTCACAATATATCGATCCAAAATGGGAACGGAATCGCTAATGACATTGGAACTTAATAAATTGAAATTCACATTTTTATCGTAAAATAAATAATCCGTTGGACTGGCCAGATCAGGTTTTATTAGATTTAATAATTGCAAAGTCAGGCTATCGTTTTGAGCAGATTTCAGCATCCTGCCGACAAAAACATTGAATTGCCGGATCGAATCGTTCCTTATATTTTTTATCAAGAAATTTACCATATTCATTTCAGTTTGATCGAATTTTGGCTCAATGAAAAAATTCAGATCGAGATAGTCTTGGGCCAACAGATTGCCGAAAACAAACAGCAGAAAAATAAAAATAATAACTTTATTCAATTTATCACAACTCCGCAAAAATTTTGATGTACTAATTAAACTTACGAGTAAGCCTGTCAAAATAAATCTCTCCACAAATCTAATTCCGAACAAAAAGTGTTTTGACAAACGAAGCTCAAAATAATGTTTGGAATTCAAAATAATCGCTTAGTTTATGGATTTGATTAGTGTTGATATTAGGTGATTTTGTCTTTGCGAGTTTTGTGCTTGCTGGCATCAGACGAAGCAATCTGCTGCATTTGAAGATGAGATTGCTACGTGAGAGAAATTGAAAGAATCGTCGCAATGACAATGAAGGGTAATGAGGAAATAGTGAAAGAATTTGCCCCTCCCCGTAGGAGAGAGAGGTCAAGGTTAGAAAAAGTTGAGAAAGCTTCTCCTTCTCACCTGGAGAAGGTGTCTGACCACACTCGTGTGGTGCAGACGGATGAGGTGAAAACTGGAGAAATAATGGAAAATAAATTGATAATTGTGATTGGAGCTTATGGAAGCGGCAAAAGTGAGTATTCGATCAATCTGGCCAAAGAATATAAATTGGTTGGTGAAAATGTAATTCTGGTGGATATGGATGTGGTAAATCCCTATTTTCGCAGCCGTGATGTGCGGGAGAAATTTGAAAATGAAGGAATCGAAGTAATTGCCCCGGAAGGCGTCTTCAAGCACGCTGATCTGCCGATGCTTTCTCCCAGGATTATGGGTTCAGTACAAAACATGGAAAGCACTGTGATCCTCGATGTGGGCGGCGATCCGGCTGGTTGCAGAACTCTGGCACGTTATGTGGAGAACGCCAAAAAACGTGGTTATGAAATGCATCTCGTGATCAATACAAAACGACCTTTCACTTCCAATGAAGCCGAGATCAAAACCATGCTGCACATGCTGGAAGGCTCATCTAATCTGCGGATCACGGAATTTATCTGCAACGCGAATTTAATGGAATTTACTGATCAGGAAGTTGTAGAAAACGGGATTAAAATCATCGAAAATGTTGCCAAAGAACTTGATAAAAAATTTGAAAAATATCTTGTTCTGCAAACTTATGATGACATCATTCCACCAGATCTGCTCGGAAAGAAGAAGCATGTAATGAAATACTTTTTGAACAAACCCTGGGAAATGACTAATAAGGTTCACATGAAAGGTATTTGAGCTTTTTTTAATGAATTAACCCCCTTCAATTCCCCCTAAATAGGGGGAGAATAAGGAAAACGGAGACCTCATTGTCTATATGAAAATTACCCTTCTTATCACAGGACATATCCGTCCTTCCGTTTCGGCAGATTATGATGAACTGCTGATAAATGGGATGCAACTTCCCAGAAAATATTTTGAAGTTTTCGATCTGCCGAATGGTGATAAACTACCCGAAAAAGATGATTTTGCCGGAGTTATGATTTCCGGTTCGAGCATGATGCTGACCGATGGAATCAGTTGGCTGGAAGATTCTGCAAATTGGCTGCAAAAGCAAGCTGAGAGAAACACTCCAATATTGGGAATTTGCTTTGGGCATCAACTTCTCGCCTACGCTTTTGGTGGAAAAATTAAGGATAATCCCAATGGAATCGAAGTTGGCACAAGAAGAATTGATTTCAATGATAAAGCGAAAAATGATTTGCTTTTAAAGGATTTTTATCCCTCGATTCTCGCACAGGTTTCGCATGTTCAATCAGTTGTGGAGTTACCAAAGGATGCTGTTGTTTTAGCTTCTTCGGCACAAGAACCATCTCATGCTTTTCGGATTGGCGAGAATATTTGGGGACTGCAATTCCATCCGGAATTCAACGCGGAGATAATTCGCAAAATTATTGTGAGCAAAGCAGAAGCGTATCCGGAAAAAATCGCTGTGGAAAGGCTTCTGACTGAAGTTGAAGAGACTCCTGGAAGTTATAACATTTTGAAGAGATTTGGTGAGATTATTAACTTAACACAGAGACACTGAGAAACAGAGAGCACGGAGAAAGAAAATTAGTTAAACCTTTTCAATAAATCATGAAGTGTAACAAATTCAGCTTCCGTTAAAGTCTCCCCTCTTCGTGCCAGATCGATAACACCGGAGTTTTGTAATTCTTCAATTTGCTCAATAGAGATCAATTCTCTCAAATTACGGCGCAGCATTTTTCTTCTGTTTCGGAAGGAGATATCCACGATGTGCCAGAAATATTTCTCATTTTCGATGATTGGTTTATCCATTCTCGGCATTAAGCTGATCACCGCCGAATCGACTTTGGGCGGTGGATTGAAAACATGTGGCTTGACGGTAAATTCATATTTTACATCAAAATAATACTGCATTTTTAGAGTCAATATTCCGTAATCTTTGGTTCCTACATTCGCATTTATCCGTTGTGCCACTTCTTTCTGGATCATCACCACGACTTTGGAAAAATGATCGGCAAAGCGTGAAACTTCGAACAAAAAGGGAGATGTGATCTGGTAGGGTAAATTGGCTACAATTTTGACTTTCTCGTCCGGAAGAAGACATTCCCAATCTGCTTTTAGAACGTCTTGTTTGATCAGATTGAGGAGCTTTCCAAACCGCTTTTCCAGGATATCATAAAGAGAAGAATCGATTTCAAAACAAGTTAATTTAGATTTTCTTTCCAGAAGTTCTTCCGTCAAAATTCCCATTCCGGGACCGATTTCCCAAACCGCTTCTCCCGGTTGGAGTTCAGCAATATCAACGATTTTGCGGATGATATTTTTGTCTTTTAAGAAATGCTGTCCGAGGCTTTTTTTATGATGGAAATCCGTCATTTCATTTCAGACAGAATTTTCACGATCCTGTCTTTTCCGTAGTTGTAGTCTTTATTGCAGAAATGGCAATGAACTGTGAGTGTTTCGTTTTTTTCGATGGCTTCCCGCAGTTCCTGTTTGGAGAGAAGTTTTAATCCTTTTTCAAATTTTTTATAAGAACAGTTGCATTTATATTTTGCTTCCATTTCTTCCAGGAATTCGGGCTGAAAGCCTTTCAAAATGAAATCAGTCATTATTTTTTCGATGGAAAATCCCATATCCATCACGTCCGTCAGATTGGGAAATTTTGCCAGGTTTTCTTCCAGTTGGGAAATCACTTCATCCGGCGTTTCCGGCATTAACTGCACAATGAAACCACCGGCTTGTCGCACGCTTCCGTCCGGTTCGATGAGCACTCCCAATCCGACTGAAGAAGGAATTTGTTCGGAAGCAACGAAGTAATAAGTCAGGTCTTTGGCGATGGTGCCGGTTTGCAGTTCCACCTGCCCCATATATGGATTTTTCAGGCCCAAATCTTTAATGATAGTGAGTGTTCCTTTTCCCACAGCTCTGGCCACATCTATAGATTTTGTTTCTGCATCGAGAGCCAATTCAAGTTGCGGATTGTTCACGTAGCCTTTCACTTCACCTTGTCTGTTGACTGTCACGAGTGCTTTCCCAACTGGCCCGTCTCCATCGATCTTGATCGTGAGCACATCCTGCTCCGATTTCAGCTCCATTCCCAGCATCAAAGCTCCGGAAAGAAGCCTTCCCAAAAGAACCGAATTTGTGATGGAAAGATTGTGCAATAGCACTGCTTTACGCACCGTTTCAGTTGAGTTCACAGCGAAGAACCTGATGCCTTTATTCTTCGTAATTCCGCGAATAATTTTATCTTTCAATTCTCTGCTCCAAGCATTTATAATGGTCATTTGTGAGATATGAAAAAAATTGTAAAGTTAAAAAAATATGTCGTATTTTGCAGATTTTGATTTTCGAGAAAAAAAGCTTTGACACATAAAACCACCCTTTTTAAAAGTGCTCACGTGTAATATGTGAATGAGGAATATTCGGGGGCGTAGTTCAGTTGGTTAGAACGTCTGCCTGTCACGCAGAAGGTCGCGAGTTCGAGTCCCGTCGCTCCCGCCAGCATAAAGCCGATCAGAGAAGTCTGGTCGGCGTTTTAGTTATTTGATCGGTATCACGCAGAAGGTCGTCCCGAATAGAAATCGGCTTATGGAAATAAACGATTTCAATGATGTTCTTCTTGCTTCACTATCGTTCGGGAAGCTCCGTTGTATCTGATTCATCCCGACTTTGTGCGGGGCGCCATAATAAAGCCGATCAGAGTAATCTGGTTGGCGGTTTAGTTTTTGATCGGTATCACTAAGAAAGAACTTGTAGTGATTTATTTTTCTCTTAGAATAGACATCTCTTCTATTAAATTCTTCCATAATTCCATAGAATAAAGTTGAGCACAAATAAATGCATTTCTTTTAGTTTCATTAAAAGTATTACATAGATTTTCTATCTCTTTTTTAGATAATATTATTATAGCAATTGAATCTTCACGTAATAACAATGGTTCTACGATTGAAGAAAAATATTTGTGAAAAGCATCCGTTCTCTGTGCAACAATATCATTTTTATTTTGATGACTTATCTGCTGCCATTTGCCATTTATTCGTGCGATAAAAGAGTGTGCTTTTACTCGCATTTTCTCAGGTAAGAAGGAAGTATAATCATTGTTGAAGATGTTTTGATTGATTGGTAACCAGTACAAATAAGCTGAAATTCTTTTCAATATTACATGCTGACTTTTTGTTTTTCTTCGTAACTTTTCAGGTAATGATAAACCCTTTTGTAAAGCGATAATATCCTCAAAGGGAGTTACATAATTCGTATTCCACGTTGAATTGAAAACCACACCACCCCAAGTTCCACATCGTTCTCTTAAATAGAACATCTCTTGGTATAATTTAGGATATATTTCAGATAATTCGTCAATATACGTGTCTAATTTTTTTTTCAACGAAAGAGCAACTTCTGTGGATTTTATTTGAATCCTATGTTTCTTAGCAAACATAATTTTCTTATATGAGTCATAATCAACTGATCCGACAATGTTCTTACCTGTCGCTATAGTACCATAAATACCAATTACTTTAGGCGCATTTCTTACCGGATTTACTTCTATTTTGTTTATCGCTCTCAGTGCAGTTGTATCACCATTCATGCAGAAAGATAAGTAATGAGCATGTTGCTTAAATTCTTCACAATCAGCTAACAATTCAGAGCTGATTTTGTGCTGAAGATTGAAGTGCTTGGCAATCTTAGATGCAATTTGAAAGTCAGTTCCACTTTTTCCTAAAGTCCAAGCAGTTAATGTTTTAATATCGGAATGTGTCAAGCATCTTTGGACACTTTTGTAGTTTAATTTCATCATCAGATTATTCCGCATTTTCGATATTATCGGGTTTATTTATCCAAACAGATTTTGGTAGATTTTTCAGTTTAGGCTGCCTAAATCTAAATC
>JAUSOT010000192.1 GCA_030656075.1 Candidatus Cloacimonadales bacterium | reverse complement strand
ATATGTCATTAATACCGGCAAACCTCTTCTTGCAACAAAACAGGTAGTGAAAGACCTGATCCAAAAAGGACTGATTGAAACGATCGGCGCTCCTTCTGAAATCTGGTTGGGAGTTCCTCTTATCGTTGAGGGTAAAGTTGTGGGTGTAATTGCTGTTCAAAGCTATGATGATCCAAATCTTTATACAGAAAAAGATATTGAAATGTTAACTTTTATTTCAGAAGAAATTAGTCTGGCGATTAATCATAAACGAGTCGAAGAAAAAGTCAGCATTCAGAAAACCTATTTTGAAAACCTCTTCCAGGTTTCTCCCGATGCCTTGGTTATCTTGACTAACGATGACAAAGTTATTCAGATCAACCAGGAATTCACGAATCTATTTGGCTTTACCCAAGCAGAAGCTTTCGGTAAACTAATCAATGATCTGATCGTTCCTGATGATCTGAAGTTTGAAGGTTTACAGAGAACGAGATCCGTAGCCGATGGCCAGAAAGTCCATTTTGAATCGATTCGCCAGCATAAAAATGGCACAAGAATTGAGGTTGAAACAATTGGCAAACCCATTATTTTAGGAGAAGATCAATTAGCTGTACAAGCGATCTATCGGGATATTTCGGTGCGTAAAAAACATGAGAAACAAATCCTGAAAGATTTGGAAGAAAAAGAAATTCTCTTGAGAGAAGTTCATCACCGGGTAAAAAATAATATGCAGGTTATTTCCAGCATGCTCAAGCTGCAATCTCGTTATATCGAAGACGAAAAAGCACTCGAGCTTTTCAAGAACAGTCAAAATCGCGTGAAATCGATGGCACTGATCCATGAGAGGATCTACAAGTCTCCCGATCTGGCCAGCGTTAATTTTGAAGATTACACGAAAAGTCTGCTGGTTAGTTTGTTCCAGAATTATGGAGTGAATACAAATAATGTCGCTTTCGAAACTCATATCGAGGGAATTTCAATAAATATGAATACAGCCATTCCTTTGGGTTTGATCATCAATGAGTTGATTTCCAATGCCTTAAAGCATGCTTTCCCAGAAGATAGAAAAGGTAAACTTACTATTTCGTTCAGTACAAACGAAGCAGGAAAACACGAACTGATCGTCGAAGATAATGGAGTGGGATTTCAGAGAGATTTGGATATTGATAATCCGGAAACACTCGGTTTGCAATTGATAAATGCACTCACATCCCAACTGCAAGGTTCGGTTAAATTTGAAAAAGAGAACGGAACAAAAGTTATTTTGACGTTCTGAGAAATATGTGGGGATATTATTAGTTGGTTCAATCGTCCCGATTGAATCACATGTTTTTTCGGATCGTCCCCGAGAAGACGCCTTTCCGAAGCTTCTTACAGAGCGCTTCTTCTCGCAGAGATTCGGAAAGAAATGACATACTTCCGAATCTTCTTCATAAATGTGTTGGTTCAATCGTCCCGATTGAATCACATGTTTTTTTGGATCATCCCCGAGAAGACGCCTTTCCGAAGCTTCTTACAGAGCGCTTCTTCTCGCAGAGATTCGGAAAGAAATGACACTTCCGAATCTTCTTCATAAATGTGTTGGTTCAATCGTCCCGATTGAATCACATGTTTTTTCGGATCGTCCCGATTCGTTTATTTCGCGAAGTTGTCGATAGAAATGCTTATTACATTCTGAACTCCGCTTTCCTTCGTCCTGCGAAGTCCGGTCTGCAATTTATTTATGAATTCCGCGCGTGGAATTTTTTATAAAATTATAAAACTGCTCCTGACCTTTGGTGAAAGGCTGCAATTTTTCTGCTGCTTCCAAAGCCTGCGTTGTGTTCATTCCCGAAAAATAAAAAACCTTGAACATCTGTTTAATGGATAGAATTTCTTCACTGCTAAAACCACGCCGCGCCAAGCCGATCGAATTTATTCCTGCGATTTCAAATGGATGTCCTCCACCACGGATAAAAGGAGGAACATCTTTAGATATACCGGATTTTCCACCCACAAAAGCAAAAGCTCCGATCGTGGAAAACTGGCTGATCGCACTCATTCCGCCAATCATTACATAATCCTCGATATGAACATGTCCGGCCAGGTTCACGGCATTCGCCAGGATCAGGTTATTTCCCAATATGCAATTATGCGCCACATGAGCATAAGCCATGAAAAGTCCGTTATCACCGATTTGGGTTGGTTCATCCAAAGTAGCTGAACGATTGACCGTACAGAATTCCCGAAAAACGTTATTATTGCCGATTATCAAAAGCGTCGGTTCACCCTTGTATTTCAAATCCTGACAATCGGTACCGATCACAGCTGAATGAAAGAATTTATTATTATCACCGATTGTTGTATTACCAGTCAGCAGCACGTTTGACTGCAAAGTGTTATTATTACCAAGTTTTACATCTTTATCAATGATGCAATATGGTCCGATTTGACAATTTTTTCCGATTTCTGCCCTGGAATGAACAATAGCAGTAGTATGAATATCCGACATACTTCCTCTTATTTCTCCATCACTTTTGCCAGGAAATCCGCTTCACAGACTTTCTTTTCTCCCACATAGGCATCACCATGCATCTTGGCCAAACCGCGTTTCATGGAAATTACTCTTAATTCCAGGCGCAGTGTATCTCCCGGCATCACCGGAACACGGAATTTCGCATTATCGATAGAAGCGAAATAAGCTACGAAATCTTCAGGATTATCATAGGTATTGAGCAGCATGATGCCGCCGGTTTGAGCCATAGCTTCGAGAATGAGAACGCCCGGCATCACGGGATGGTTTGGAAAGTGTCCGCTGAAAAATGGTTCGTTGATCGTTACATTCTTGATTCCGATGATACTTTCACCAGCATCAAATTCTATGATCTTATCCACCAGCAGGAAAGGATAGCGATGCGGCAGAATTTTTTGAATGGCTGTTATATCAAAGAC
>JAUSOT010000189.1 GCA_030656075.1 Candidatus Cloacimonadales bacterium | reverse complement strand
TTTTGAAACTCCGTTTCCAATTTCCTCCATGATTGCTGGTTCAATCGTCTCGATTCGAGAATAATTAATGATGATTTTCGAGACGAAAATGAAAAACATTGCGGACTCCTCGAGACGAGAAGTCCAATAAGCATAAACCTTACGAACAGTCGAATTTATGAGAACTTTCGCAACGGTTGGCTTGTGAAACAAAAACCTCTAAACTTACTCGTAAAATATTTTCTGCTTGACCATTAAATTTGTCATCCCGAATTTACCACAGGTGTTATTGAATCATAAATAAATAATTAAGTGCTTTAGTGATAATAAAATCGGAAAGGAAATGACATGAAGCTAATCGGTAAAACACCCATAAATCCTGTGTTATTCTTCTCGGGAAAGATAGCAGGTTACACCACTTGGATAATCTTCATATTAACTGTTCTTCAGGTTCTTGATTTTAACGCTCATTCCATCATCATACTTAAATTTGCTTCCTACTCCCTGTTTTTGATTGGCCTGATTTTCACAATTATAAGTTTGATAAATCTGGGTAATTCGACCAGTCTGGGTCTGCCCTCCGAAAGCACTACCTTTAAAACAAACGGCCTTTATAAAATAAGCAGAAATCCCATGTATCTTGGTTTTAATTGCTTTACTCTGGCAGCGATTTTTCTCACTTTGAATGTTACTGTTATAATCATGGGCATTTACAGTTTGGTTGTCTATCATTTCATCATCCTGGCTGAAGAAGAGTTTCTGGAGCAGAGATTTCAGAAAGATTATCTGAAATATAAAAACAAAATCCGCCGATATTTTTAGCAAGATTGTACTTCCGCCGGTTCAATCGTCTCGATTGAACTACTGGTTTCGGTAGAATCGTCCCGATTCGAGATTGAATATGTAAATTTTCGAGACGAAAATGAAAAACATTGTGGACTCCTCGGGACGAGAAGTCCAACAAGTCCTGGAAGAAACTGCGTGAACTGTTGAGTACGCATACTTCTGTTACGACCGTGATGCGCACAAAAACCGGTAAAAATATTTTAATCCAACAATCAGCGGAAGCAGAGTATTTTCAAAATGAAATATACAAAGCTCTGGGGTTGAAAAATCGACCGTTGAATAGAATTATTACAAAATATTGAAATTTGTAGTGACCATGGAATTCGCTAAACCCTTACAGGGTAATCTTTCCGCATGAAAAATGGTAAAGATGGGTTAAGCAGAATTTAGCTAAACAAGTTGGGATATATGAAATAGCTAATTACACTAATAATTCGATAAAAGTAATCTTGTACTTTGATGCAGTTGAATATAATAGAGTAATGAAAATTTTGAAAGAATTAAAAATAGAAAATCATAAAAATATAATACTAATTGATGCGAGTAGAAAGATTTCCGCTTCAAATGTAAGATAGGCTATTTTGGTCAAATTGGCATTTAAATCTAATAATAAGCTATTTAGCATTTGTCATTAATTCTATGCATATAAACAAAAAACCCTCCCAAATTCTCACAAATCCGGGAGGGTTTTCCAATATCTATCTAATCTAAATCCTATTCCTTCACAGTCTTAGCCACATCTTCTTTCTTCAATTCCGCAGCAGCAACCTGTTCTTTTTTCAGTTGGGCTGCATAATTGAACATCTGGTCCAAAGTAGCGTAATCGTCGAAGAGTTTGAGTGATGCCTGCAGTTGTGTATCCTGGCGGATGGCTCGTTTATAGCTGGCCAGATCGCCGAATTTGCGTCCTATCAGATTGCTTTCTATTTCATTTTTGATCCAGGAATAGGAACTGTCCACTTCGGTCTGCTCAAACTCGATACCGCCGTTTCGGGCGAAATCGAGAAAATCATCGATGATCTTATCTGTTGCTTCAAAGTTCTCGGTCACATCAGCTTCGTGCTTCAACATATAGTCCACCGAGAAATTGAAGATACTGCTTTTCCTGCGCAGTTCCACGCCCAGTTTGGTGAGCAGCGACTGTTTGTATTCGATATCGGGAGTAATGCCGCCGCCGCCGTAAACTTCGCGGCCTTTGGAAGTATGGTAAACCTGTTCATGACTTTTTTCCGTGGCTTCTTCCTGCATTTTTTCAATCTCTTCCTGTGGAACTTCACCAGCCAGAACGCGGTCATCTCGCAATAGTTTATCATTCAGATCTTTGTGGATGCAGCGTCCTGATTCAATATAATATTTTGCAGTAGTCACTTTCAGTCCGTTCCCATCGGAAAGCGGGAATAATCTCTGCACAGAACCTTTGCCGAAAGACGTCTCACCCACCACGAGTGCACGATCCCAATCCTGCAGAGAACCGGCAAAAATTTCGGCTGCACTGGCAGAACCGCCATTGATGAGCACAACTACCGGATAGCCGGAACGCATTTTGTTGAAACGGGTATAATATTCCTGGTTTGCTGAGGGAATTCTACCTTTGGTGGAAACCACCAGTTTATCTTTTCCGATGAATTCATTCACCGTATTGATCGCTTCCGTGAGCAGTCCGCCCGGATTGTAGCGCAGATCGACCAGCAAACCGCGGATACCTTCTTTTTCCAGATTATCCAGGCTTTCTGTCAGTTCAGTGGTCGTGTGAGCATTGAATTGCCTGATTCTGATATAACCAAGTCCGTTATCCATTTTGAAGGCATAAGGAATGCTTTTGATGGTAATAATATCACGAGTAATCTCGAAATCGAGTTCACCTTCCACCCCGGGACGCAGAATGGTGATGACTACTTTTGTACCCGGTTCGCCGCGCATCAATTTGATGGAAGCATCTGTATCCACACCAATCACGTTTTCGCCATCCACTTTTACTATCTTATCACCAGCCAATATTCCCATTCGATAGGCCGGAGTTCCTTCGATCGGAGCAACGACGGTGATATAATCTCCTTTTTTATCGATGGAAATTCCCAATCCGCCAAATTCACCCTGAGTGCTGCTGGTGAATTGGTCAAATTCATCGGGAGTGAAATAGTTGGTGTGCGGATCGGTCTCTTTCAGCAAACCTGCGATGGCTGCATCGATCAAATCGGATATTTCCAGGTCTTCCACATAATTTTCGCGAACGGTATTTAAAACTTCACTGAAAAGCTGGATTTTCTTATAAATATTTGTCCGGTCATTATTATTAGCAGCTTCAGCATTGGCAGAATTCAGGGCTAAAACGGCGATCAGCAGCCAGCCCAGCAAGCTTACGGAAATCACAACTTTGCTTAATTTGTTTAATTTCATCTCTATTTCCTTATTTTTTCATCAATTTTTTTTATGATCTCTCTGTGAATTTCGTTCACAGTTTTTGCACCATTTAGCACAATATAACGATCTTTTTCCTGCTCGGCAATTTTCAAAAAACCCGCTCTCACTTTTTTATGGAAATCAAGCGATTCCCGTTCCAATCTGTCGGCATCTTTCTGTTCGATGCGAGCCAGCCCGATTTCAGCCGGAAGATCCACCAGAAAGGTGATGTCCGGTTTCAATCCAAACGTTGCGAACGTGGTCAGCATGTCAATAATGTTTCTTTCAATTTTTCGGGCAGCGCCCTGGTAAGCTATCGTGGAATCGTAATAGCGGTCGGAAATCACGATCTTGCCGTTCTTCAAAGCAGGAATGATCCATTCACTAGTATGCTGACTGCGACTGGCCATATACAGCAGAACTTCCGTCCGCGGGATCATCTCAGCGTTGGCGTTGTTCAACAAAATTTCCCTGATCTCTTCCGAAATTTTCGGTCCGCCCGGTTCGCGGGTGAAAAGAACTTCTTTTCCGGTTTTCTGCAGGTAGTCTGCCAGCAGTTTGGCCTGGGTGGATTTCCCGCAGCCTTCGATTCCTTCAAATGTAATAAAAATTCCTTTCATGCCTGTCCTTTGTTTTCCGACCTCATCCCGACCTTCTCCTATCGAGGAGAAGGAGTCTTTAGAAAGCTTTTATTTTTTTCTCTTCCTCTCCTCCTAGGAGAGGATTAAGGTGAGGTTGTTCATTCATTCACTTCTATTTCTAAAATCCACCGCATAATCAAGGCAGCTTTCTCATATCCAACTGCATTACCAACGCATCTTCCAGCGGATGGTTATAATATTTTTTTCTTTTGCCAATAATTTCGAAACCGAATTTAGCGTAAAGCTTTATTGCCGGCATATTTGATTCTCTCACTTCCAAAAGGAACTGAAAGCATTTCTGCAGCAGTAATTTTCCTATAATGAATTTCACCAGCATTTCACCCAATCCCATTTTCTGGAATTCTGCTCTCACTGCCAGATTTGTGATATTGAATTCATCCAGCATCAACCAGCCGCAGACGTAACCGATCAAAAGATTATCATCTTCTTTCAGCAGCACATAAGCATGTTGAGTATGTATTTCTTGCAGGAACATGTCTTTCGTCCAGGGAAGGGTAAAAAGCTCTTTTTCCATATTCATGATATGCGGAATATCGCTTACCAGCATCTCCCTGATAGTCATAAGATTATTACTAATCCCGTTGTTTTTGATCGTCGTTTCCATTTAGTAATATAACTTTTGTCCCGGATGAATGATGATTATGCCGTTATCTGATTTCAGTTTGTTCTGAGTACCCAGCCACTTAGTAGTAACTCCCAGTTTGCTGGCTATTCCACCCACAGTGTCACCGGATTTAACGATATAAACTCTGTTTCCCTGCACCTGTGTTGATTCACCATTCAATTTGAGTTTCTGCCCGGGATAGATCGTATCCGATTTCAATCCGTTCAAACTCTTGATCTTGGAAACAGTGGTTCTGTATTTTTTGGCAATATCATAAAGCGTATCGCCTTTTTTCACAACATGTTGCGTAAAGAAACCGGCATTTTCCTTCAGGAAAAATTCCTTCAGTTCGGCCAGTTTTGCGTGATCTTTATTATTTCCATTGGGAATGACGATTTTGTAATCTCCGGGTGGCAGCACAACGTTATTCACGGCGGAATATTTTTTCCGGTTTTTGTGATAAATCTTTATCCAGGGATTCAGTTCCAATATCCGGCCAATGGTCGTTCCTTCTGCTTTTGCCCAGTCATCGATCTTGTAATATCCTTTCAATTTGACTTCTTCGAGATGGGCATAATCCAGCAAAGGCGGCTGACGTTCAAATTTCTTTCCAAAAATTTCTTCTTCCTTATCGAAGATCAATTTGATGGCGGCTGCACGCCAGATATACTGATGTGTTTCATCCGCTTTCATCAAAATATCGAAGAAATCATAAGCTTCCTGCTGTTTGATCGATTTGGCAATACTTCCGGCTCCGGCATTGTAGGCACACATCGTCAACAGCCAGTCTTCCACTCCGCGGTTGGAAAGATAATCATAACTGTTCAACAAATATTGGGCAGCGGCTTTTGTGGAAACTAACACGTCCCGCCGTTCATCCACAAACGAATCCATCCGCATCCGGAAACCTTTGGCAGTGCTGGGCATGAATTGCCAGATGCCGGCAGCTCCTACGGAAGACTGCGCCATCGGATTGAGCTGGCTTTCGGCAATAGCGAGATATTTCACATCAAGCGGAACTTTATAATAGGAAAAAATCGAATCAAAAATGGCAAAATATTTGCCGCTTCTGGGAATGTATTTATAAGCATTTTTCAATTCCTGATTGTAGATAGTTTCGAACTTGCTGTACAGTCTTTCATTGGTTAGATCGAAAGCCCTGCCGGCAAAAAAAAGTGTATCCGGGAAATCAAATTTCTGATTGATTGACAGTCTGTTACCGGAAATATCCAGCGCAACCCGCAAAGAATCGATGATCAACGCCTGCTGCTGACTAACGTAATACAGCGAATCGATAATAAAATTCTGATCGTCGATAAGAATGAAAAGCGAATCGATCACAACCTGGAAGGTCGAATCTGAAACTGAATTATACTGCGAATTTGCAATTTCTGAAACAGCTCTGTTTCCTGAACAACCGAAAATTGAAATTATCAAAATCATCAAAATAAAGTATTTTTGCATTTAATTTACTCCGTCAGTCTGGATTTATAGATTTTATCGTAATATTGTAAGTATTCGCCTGATTTGATAGCTTCGATCCAATCCCGGTGCATTTTGTACCATTCGATTGTCTCGTCGAGTCCGGCTTCAAATTGCTTCACAGGCTGCCAACCAAGTTCCTGGTGAATTTTGGTCGATTTCATAGCATAACTGAAATCATGTCCCAGCCGGTCTGCGACGAATTTTATCTGCGATTGTGAGCCGGGAAACTGCTTCACAATATATTCTACCAGTTTGAGATTTATCCTTTCATTTCCAGTTCCGGCATTGTAAATCTCACCGCTTTTCCCCCGATGCAGCACCAGGTCGATCGCTCTGCAATGATCTTCCACGTGAATCCATTCCCGCCTTTGTTTTCCAGCGCCATAAACCGGCAGATCGACATCAGTCAGCGCATTCAAGATCATCAGCGGGATCAATTTTTCCGGAAATTGAAAAGGACCGTAGTTGTTGCAGGAACGGACGACGTTAACTTTCTGTCCATGAGTTTGATGCGCTGCCCGAACCAACAGATCGGCAGCGGCTTTGCTGGCTGCATACGGATTATTGGGTTTCAAACTTGAATTTTCATCAGCAGAGAAGTTCTTAAACTTGGCACCGTAAACTTCATCGGTGGAAACCTGCACAAAATTTTCGGCGTCATTTTCACAGGCAAAATCCAGCATGATCTGCGTTCCCAGGATATTGGACTGCAAAAAAATATCGGGATCGGTGATACTGCGGTCCACGTGCGATTCAGCAGCACAATTCACCACGAAATCCGGGTTGAATTCTTCGAAAACGTTTTTCACATCTTGCGAATTTGCCACATCGCCTTTCACAAAAACATAGTTCGGATCTGTTTCGATTTCTTTGAGATTGTTCAGATTGCCGGCATAAGTCAATTTATCGAAATTTATGATTTTATAATCTGGATATTTATTCAAAAAATAGCGAATCAGGTTGGAACCGATGAATCCGGCGCCACCGGTTATCAGCAGGATTTTATTCAACTTGTTCTCATTCATAATCATTTTGTTATTTGTTGAATTTGTCATTTACCTTCCCTATTTTAGCAATGTCAGTAAAATATAAAAAGCCGGAGCTGCAATCGTCAAGCTGTCGAATCTATCCAGAACGCCGCCATGACCGGGAATGATAGAGGAACTGTCTTTCACGCCGGCGTCACGCTTGATCATCGATTCAAACAAATCTCCCATCTGTCCGAAAAAACCAACCGAGACAGCCAGCGATAGCGTTTGAAGTGTCGAAAAACCTCCAAAATGAGCAAATATGAAGGCAGCGATGAAACTCATGGCAATCCCAGCCAGATAGCCTTCCAGAGATTTATTGGGACTGGCCTTAAATATCCCGCGGTGTTTTCCCAGAAAGCGTCCGGCAAAATAGGCGGCTGTATCCGTGAGCCAGATCAAACCCATCAGACTGTAGATCAGATAAGCGCCATTTTCCATCAGTCTGATGCGAAAGACGGAAGCCAGGAAAACTGCAGTGTAGATCATAAAAAACAGCGAAGTGGAAATCCTGCCGAATGAGCCTTGCAAACGGTTTCGCAGAATATCTATGCCGGAGACGATGAGAAACACCAAAAACAAAGATGCGATTATTTCCAACAAACCGGAATAGGCTGCGGCAAAAAAGACCAGAATGCTGAGCGGCAGGGTGATGCGCGGAATATTTAAACCTTTCTGAATAAAAATTTCCCGCAGTTCATACATTTGCAGCAAAACGATCATAGCGAGAAAAGAGGCGAGCGGAAAGCCGCCGGCAAAAAAAAGGTAAACTATGCTGGGAATGAAGAGAAAAGCCACGGCAAATCTTTTAATTAAATTCATTATCTTGCTCCGAACCTTCTGCGTCTTTGTTGATAATCGAGAATGGCTTGAATAAATTCTTCTGCCGTAAAATCCGGCCAGAGAGTTTTGGTGAACCAGAGTTCGGCATAAGCGCTCTGCCAGATCAGATAGTTGGAAAGCCGCTCTTCCCCGCTGGTGCGGATCACCAGATCCACGTCCGGCATTCCGGCTGTGTAAAGATGATCGCTGACGACCTGCTCCGTAATTTCACCCTGGAATTTTCCTGATTGAATATCTGCGGTTATCGCTTTGAATGAATCGATGATCTCTTTCCTGCCGCCGTAATTCATAGCGATATTCAAATGTAATCCGGTATTATTCCAACTTTTACGGCAAGTTTCCATCACCTGTTTATTGTAATCTGCATCAAGTTTCTCCTGTGTGCCAATGAACTTGATCTTCACGTTATTTTTTATTAATTCATCGATTTCTTTGATCAAAGAATCCATGATCAACTTCAGCAAATATGATACTTCCGTTTTAGAACGTCCCCAGTTTTCGGTGGAAAAAGCATAAAGCGTGAGATATTCGAGTCCGACTTCACCGGCAATTTCCACAATCCTGCGCACTGCCTTCACGCCTTCCCGATGGCCGTTCACGCGTTTGGTTTTATGCTTTTTCGCCCAGCGTCCGTTCCCATCCAGAATGATGGCGATATGCAGCGGCATTTTAGTTTTTTCGATTTTGGGAATCAGGTCTTTATAATCTATATTTTCTTTCATAATTTTCTTTCAATTCCTTACCATCCCCCTTTGTAAGGGGGAACAAAAGGGGGTTTGCTATTGCCAGTATTAGAGCTAATCATTTAGTGATTTCTAACCCCTCTACGGCTAAAGCCGCATCTCATCTCCCCTTGACAGGGGAGAAATATGGAACTTACTATGATAATTCTCATTCCTTGTTCTCCCCCTTTGTAAGGGGGAATAAAAGGGGGTTTGCTATTGCCAGTATTAGAGCTAATACTTTTCAAAACCCCAATATTAATCATGAATCTGGCCTAACCCCTCTACGGCTAAAGCCGCATCTCCCCTTGACAGGGGAGAATTTGCAATCAATTTCTTCGAATCAGGATTTCGTAAATATTCTTTCTTTTCTTTCATTCTATTCTTTCATGATTTCTGCTCCCCCTAATTAGGGGGTCGGGGGGTATTCTTTCACTTCCTCTCTGCCTTAAATTTCAAATAAGCATTCATAAATCCATCCAGATCGCCATTCATCACAGCAGAAACATTGCCTGTTTCATAATCTGTGCGGTGATCTTTCACCATTTGATATGGATGGAAAACATAAGAACGGATCTGGTTTCCCCAGCCGATCTCGGTTTTGGCATCAGCCAGTTTCTGGCGTTCTTTATCCCGTTCCTCGATTTGCATTTGATAGAGACGGGATTTTAAGATTTTCATGGCAACTTCGCGGTTGATGATCTGTGAACGTTCATTCTGACATTGAGCCACGATATTGGTGGGAATGTGTGTGATGCGGACGGCGGAATCTGTTGTGTTCACTCCCTGTCCGCCCTTGCCGCTGGCTCGATAGGTATCGATGCGCAGATCTTTAGGATCGATTTCTACTTCCACATCATCATCGATGATGGGATAAACAAAAACAGAGGCGAAAGATGTCTGCCGTTTACCCTGGGCATTGAAAGGAGAAATGCGCACCAGCCGGTGAATACCGCTTTCCGATTTGAGCATTCCGTAGGCATATTCACCCAAAATTTCCATCGTCACACTTTTGATGCCGGCTTCATCTCCCGGCAGAATATCCACAACCTCGATCTTATATTCAGTTTGTTCCGCCCAGCGTTTATACATGCGCATCAGCATTTCGGCCCAATCCTGAGATTCGGTGCCACCCGCTCCGGGATGAATGGCCAGAATAGCGCTGTTCGGATCTGTTTCACCGTTTTGCAGGAATTGCGCTTCTACTTTTTCGATGATTGGCTGCGCTGTTTGTAATTCATCAACACCATCCTGCAAAAGAGAATCGCTGAACTGCTCTTCCAGCATCAGAACATAAGTATTCAAATCACCATGAATTGCCTGAAGTTTTTTGTCCTGCTCCAACTGCAAACGAAGTGTGTTTATTTCCCTGGTTACTTTCTGTGCTTTTCTTTGATCGTTCCAGAAATCGGCCTTATTCATTTCCGATTCCAGTTTGGTTATTTGCTGCCCGATCTGAGCAGTGTCAAAGTAACCTCCTGATATAAATGATTTTATCTGAAATCTCTTCTACTTCTTTTTGAAAATCTATAAATTCCATTTTTCACTCCTGAATTTGCAGGTTAATATTATTGGCGGCTATTTTTTGTCTAATTTTTTCTGCATGGATATTATTCTGGATGGCTCTTTACTTCAGATGAACGCTGATGAACACGGATGGGTAAGTCTAATTATCACCGGACTTGACTCGACCTTTAAATTGAATATTGAAAATTGAATATTGAATATTGTGTTCGGACTCGACTTAAGAATTTGTTTTCTTCCTGTTTTTCTTCTCAAAGACTTGAGCTTTCCGCTATCAGCGAGCTGATAGTTCTATTAAGATGAAACGGGCATATATATAATTGAATAGTATCTTTGACCAGATAGTCCTACTTTTCAAAGTAGTGGCTATCAAAATCAAAGGAGTAATGAAATGAT
>JAUSOT010000187.1 GCA_030656075.1 Candidatus Cloacimonadales bacterium | reverse complement strand
TCCTATATATTTCGCCCAGTTTGTGCTCTTTTTCAATATTGAACACCAGTATTGAACAGGATAATCATTATATGGCCTGTTTTCGGGTTCCTCTACAATTTATTTACCAGCTGAATCTTAATTATTGAACAGGCTCAATTTCATCACGTTCCGGACATGAACATGCTGGTAATCCTGGCAAGGATGGAAAGAGAAGGGTGTTTTCCATAATTGACATACTTCCACCTGGGACAATCTGCACTGAGACGTACCTTGTGATTGGCAGTTATAAAAAAGAAACTCAGGCCAAAAACTTAGTTGCTTACATGAAAACAAAATTCTTCCGTTTTCTTGTTTCCTTGTTCATGTACTCCCACAGCATTACAAAAGACACCTACGCGTTTGTTCCCATCCTTGATATGAGTACTCGCTGGACAGATGCAATGCTCTACAAGCGTTACGGCATCTCAAAGGCCGAGATTGAATTTATCGAATCCAAGATTCGTCCCATGGAGTTAGAAAATGAGTAAAGACTTTTTCCCTCAAAGACCTGATTCAAGACCGACCATCTACGCTTATAAGGATACTCATCCTCAATATAAAGGTCTTCTAAAAGTCGGCTATACCGCTGTAGATGTTAAGTCACGGGTGGCACAGCAATACCCTACGGTCCGTCCCGGAAAGCTACCGTATAAGATTGTTCTTGAAGAATCTGCAATGCGCAATGACGGCAGCACCTTTGCCGATCATGAAGTTCACCGGTATTTAAGGCAGATAGGAATAAAAAATCCAAATGGAGAATGGTTCAAGTGTTCGGCTGATGATGTAAAATCGGCCATTATTGCTGTTAGAACCGGCGAAATGAACGAGGAAAACCGCTGCCTTGATTTTAAGATGCGGCCTGAACAAGAGGCGGCGGTTGAGAAAACGGCGGCTTATTTTAAAAGTTTCAGGAAAGAAATCCCCGATAAGACGCCCCATTTTCTTTGGAACGCCAAAATGCGATTTGGAAAGACCTTTGCCGCCTATCAGCTCGCCAAAAGAATGAAGTGGTCTAAAGTATTGGTGCTGACATTCAAACCTGCGGTTCAAAGTGCCTGGGAAGAAGACTTAAAATCTCATATCGATTTCAGAGGATGGCAATTTATATCCCGAAACGGCTTGAGCTTTGAAGAGGTGAAAAAAAATAAACCGTTTGTCTGCTTTGGCTCGTTTCAGGATTATCTGGGAAAAAATACGGCAGGTGGGATTAAGGTAAAAAACGAATGGGTTCATACAACCAATTGGGATTGTGTCGTATTTGACGAATACCATTATGGCGCATGGCGCGAAAATGCCAAAGAGCTTTTTGAAGCGGAAGACAAGAAAGAAGTCAGGTTTGCAGAAGGTGAAGGCATAGAGTATTTTGATGAAGACATTATGCCTATTACGACAGATGCCTATTTATATCTTTCCGGCACGCCGTTTAGAGCCATCACGTCGGGCGAATTCATCGAAGAGCAGATTTATAACTGGACCTACTCCGATGAGCAGCGTGAAAAAGAACAGTGGCATGGTGAGGACAACCCCTACGCTCCGCTGCCAAGAATGGTGCTGCTGACCTACCAGCTGCCGGATTCGATCCGTGAAATAGCCATGCAGGGGGAGTTTGACGAGTTTGATTTGAATATTTTCTTTTCCGCTGAAGGAATTGGTGTCAAGGCAAAATTCAAATATCAGGATGAAGTGCAGAAATGGCTCAATTTGCTCCGGGGTGCATTTTTAGAAACAACGATGGATAATCTTAAACTGGGAGCCAAAAAACCTCCCATGCCTTTTTCAGATGCTCGTTTATTGAATGTATTGTCTCACACCTTCTGGTTTTTGCCGAGTGTGGCTTCCTGCCACGCCATGAAAAACCTGTTGGAACAGCGGCAGAATAAATTCTTTCATGATTATGAAGTCATCGTGGCGGCCGGGGCGGCCGCGGGTATCGGGGTCGAGGCATTGCCGCCTGTATTTGATGCGATGGATAATCCATTGATGACAAAAACCATAACCTTATCCTGCGGCAAGCTAACCACCGGCGTTACGGTCAAACCGTGGTCGGGTATTTTTATGCTTCGCAATTCTTCAAGTCCGGAGACATACTTTCAAGCGGCGTTTCGAGTACAAACGCCCTGGGCAGTTAAGAATCCTGACAGCACTTCACCAAACGAAGAAGAAATCATTAAACAGGAATGTTATGTTTTTGACTTCGCCCCAGACAGAGCATTACGACAAATCGCCGATTATAGCTGTCGATTGAATATAGACGAATCAAATCCGGAAAAAAAGGTAGCCGAGTTTATCAGGTTTCTGCCGGTGCTTGCGTACGATGGCAGTTCAATGAAAATGATCGATGCCGCCGGAATCCTGGACATGGTTACGAGCGGTACAACTGCAACGCTTCTGGCAAGACGCTGGGAAAGCGCATTACTCGTCAATGTGGATAATAATACCTTGCAGCGGTTGATGAATAATCAAGAGGCCATGAATGCTTTGATGAGCATAGAAGGTTTTAGAAATCTGAATCAGGACATTGAGACCATCATTAATAAATCGGAAGCCATTAAAAAAGCAAAAAAAGACGCCAACGACAAAGAATTGACAACAAAAGAAAAAAGAGAGCTTTCGAAAGAGGAAAAGGAATATAAGAGCTTGAGAAAGCAAGTACAGGATAAACTTATTAAATTCGCCACCCGTATTCCGGTGTTTATGTACCTGACGGATTATCGAGAAAGAAGTCTTAAGGATGTAATTACCCAATTGGAACCGGGGCTTTTTAAGAAAGTCACCGGTCTCTCTGTTCAAGACTTTGAATTACTTGTCAGCCTCGGCGTATTTAATAGCGCCTTGATGAATGATGCTGTCTATAAATTTAAACGATATGAAGATGCAAGCCTCATTTATATTGGTATAAACAAACATGAAGGTGAAGATATTGGTCTTTATGATACTGTTTTAAGTTCTGAGGATTATCGAAAAACCTTTGAGAATGTTGCACAGAGGGCGCGGGGTTAAGTAATGGGGAAAATAGGGAAAATAGGGACAGCGCCCTTTTTAAAACTGTGCGATGATTTAAAAAGGAAGTCAGTTAGGGGTTCTGGTCTGTGAATCCAAATTGTGCTTGGAGCAGAAATAATGAAACCGAAAAAGTTTGAAGTAAAAATATACTACTCAGGTTTTTGCACTTACCAGATTGAAGCAAAAAATGAGGCAGAAGCAATTATAGAGGGCAGGAATCGACAAATTGATAGTATTGAGCTATTATCTAACCTTGAAAATTGGAAAGAAGCTGATAATGCTGAACCAGTAGGCAAATGAAAACTATAGAAAGCAGCATTCCCTTTAATTACAAAACAATCAGGGTAACACAGAGTCGAATAAATAAAGGTCTTTTAGCTATTTCTGTTTCTTTAATTGATTATTTTCCAATATTGTGGAGAAAAAAGTTCATATAGCAAATGGAGATTCCCCAGCGCATTCTAACGTACGTATTTTCTTTTATCCTGAAAAATATAAAAGTTATGCAAGAGAAAGAGGCCTTAAGATTTTAGACGACTTATGTAATAAGTTGGAAATAGATTCTGAAACCATTGGGGTATAATCAGGGAATAATCGGGGGAGCAATTATGGGAAACGGAGAGAAGGTTATATATTCAATCAATATTGACAGTCTCGTAAAAAGTCTCAAAATGTGTCATTTGTCATGCTGAACTTGTTTCAGCATCTAAACATTTCAGCAAGTTAGAGACCCTGAAATAAATTCAGGGTGACAAAAACTGACTTTTTACGAGTGCATCAATATTGAAGATGTTCAAAATGTTGCTGGTGAAAGATTAGATCGACATCTCAATGAAGAAGAATTGAAACGAGTAGGAGACGAATTAGGTGGCTATATCGATTGGTACGGCACAATATCTGATACTATTGATGATGTGATAGGAGAAAAAGAATAAGAGCCAAGCCTG
>JAUSOT010000184.1 GCA_030656075.1 Candidatus Cloacimonadales bacterium | reverse complement strand
AACTAACTTATAGTTACAACATTTTATGGCGTGTTAGTCTCAAAATTGTAGTTATCACGCCATTAATCTTCTTTCTCGAAATTCATCTCATCTAAAGGACTTTTGATATTATTCATTCCTGCTGATGTGATGTGAGTGTATATTTCAGTTGTTCTTGAACTCTTATGACCGAGAATCTTCTGAATAAATCTCAAGTCTTCTCCTTGCTCCAGCAAATGAGTTGCGAAGCTGTGATGTAAACTATGAACCGATACTTTTTTGTCAATATTAGTTTTTCTCAGTGTTTCGAAAAATATTTTCTGCACACTTCTTTTGCTGTATTGCCCTCCTTCATGTCCTTCAAAAAGCCAAATTCTTGGTGCAAAAACTTTAAAATATTTTCTTAATAATCTCAGTAACTCTTCCGCCAAAATTGTCGTTCTATCTTTCTTTAACCCGTTGGATAATTTGAATTCTTTCCCTTCCGAATCTTATCTTCCTGCTATTCTGTTGTAGAAGATTCGGAAGGATATTTCAGTACATTCTTTCCGAATCTTAGTTTTCAGAGGAAGCTTCGGAAAGGAAACTTTTTTACTGCGGCTTCAAAAATTTTCTATATACGGCTACTAATGTCCCTCTTTTTGAGCGAAGCGGTAAAGAGAGGAAAGAGCCAGGGTGAGGAAAAAAAATATTTGACACATTTTCTTAGTCGAAATTTTGTTTAGACTGAACGGTCAGTCTTAATAATTCGATCGGATAATTTGGAGGTGCGATGGAGCCGAAAACGAAGATCATCAAATCGGCCATAAAAGTTTTCCTGAAAAAGGGTTACGATGCAACTTCGATGAGCGATGTGGTGCTGGAATCCCAATCATCCAAAGGTGGTATTTACCATCATTTCAAAAACAAAAAGGACCTGTTCCTGCAGTGTATCGATTTCATGTTCGCTGAATTTGAAAAATGGGAAATCGAGATGTATTCTGCTTCCCAGAATGTGAAAGAAATTTTGCAGAATTATTTTGGTTCATTGGCCTATATTCACGATTTTGTCTGTGAATTGGCAGATTCCACCGAAGTTGATGTCGATAGTTTCTATCTGCTGATGATGGAAGCCTTCACCAAATTTCCGGAGATCAAAGAAAAACATGCCGCAGCTCACGATCAAAGCATGCAGTTTCTGATCAATCTGTTAATTGAAGCTCAAAAGAAGGGTGACATAAAATCGGACCTGGATTGCGCTACATTGGGTTTCATGGTGGAAGCGCTGGCAGAAGGAACAGTACTCTATCATATCCTGAATGAGCGGATCGACCTGGCAAAAATGGGCCAGAAGCTGTTCGAGACGATCTGGAATGGGATTGCAGTGGAGAATGAAAAATGAATGTCTTTGGAGAAACTCTACTGTCATTCCCGAGAAATCGGGAATCCATTAATTGAAAAGATCCCCGCATTCGCGAGGATGACAAAATGAAGAAAGAGTTATTAATTATGTCTGTCACCCTGAGTTTATCGAAGGGTATGCTTTGGAAAAATAAACTGCCTTATGCTTCGACAAGCTCAGCATGACAGTAGAAGAATTTGATAATTTTAAAATATTGAGAGGTGATTTATGAAGAGAATTTTGATCATTATCATGCTGTGCATTCCATTAATTTTGTTGAATGCCATAACTTTGGAAGAAAGCATTATTTTAGCGAAACAAAATAACAAAGAAATGCTGGCAGAAAAAAGCGGATTCGAATCTGCCAAGTGGGCCAAGAAAAACGCTTTCACTAATTTTCTACCCAAGGTTACATTCAATTCCAGGCTGGTTCGCATCGATGATGAAACCTATGATCAGGCGAATGAAATTGGCCAGATTCCTGTCTTCAATTCGGGCATTCCCACCGGAGATTATATTCCTTTCTCAGCTGCAGCAATGGGAAGCGGTTTTTACAAAACAACTTACACCAACGACATCACGGTGCAGCAGCCGATCTTCAACGGGGGAAAGGTGATCCTGGGTTATCAGATGGCGGAATTGGCCAGACAGCAGGCAGAACTAGCTGTAAAGAATAAAGAAAAGGATCTGACTTATGCTGTCGCTTCCACCTATTTTGGAATTCTGAAATTGCAGGATTTGAAAATTCTTTCTGAAAAAAGCCTGAATTCAACCCTTTCCCACCTGCAAACAGTTTTGAAAAAGTATGAGGTGGGAACTGCTAAAAAATCGGATGTGCTGCAGTGGCAGGTGAAGATGAAAAACGATGAAACAACCATCCGTGAGATCGAAAACAGTATCAAGGAAATTACCGGTTATTGGCAGAATCTTCTGGGCAAAGCAGAATCCGATTTGCCATCCAAAATAACCAGGACGGAATATGACTTTGAAATTGCCGATTATACCTTAAAGAATGATGCCGAGATAGATTTGGCTGTAGATGATTTTATGCAGAATGTGAAGAAATCCAGTCCCACCATCCAGACTTTGGACATTGCCAAAAAGCTGATGCAGAAGAATTACAAAATGGCTCAAGGTGAATTCCTGCCTTCCCTGAATTTGCAATATTCCTACCAGATCGAAAGCGATGATAAATGGAATTTTGACGGAGAAGACAACTGGAATCTGGCAGCGGTATTTTCCTGGCCTATTTTCAGCAGTGGAACGAATTACACAAACCTGAAAAAAGCCAGATTCGATTTGAAGAAAACCGAATATGAAACACAGTGGGCAGAAGAAAATTATCTGGTTGCTGCCGAAAATGCTCTGCAGAAACTGATCACCAAAGCCAGGATAGTGGAAGACAACAAAACAGCGCTGGAATATGCCAGAGAAAATCATAATATTATCAATAACCTCTTTACCCAGGGATTGGTAACAAACACCGAACTTCTGGATGCAGAGACCATGCTGTTCGGCAGTGAAATGAACCTGGTGTCAGCCTATTACGATTACATCCTGGTGAAATATGAAATGCAAAAATATACTAAATAAAAGAAAGCCCCACGCTGCTCTCTCCAGGTTGAAAGAGTACTCTTATTGCTCCTTCTCCTCGATAGGTATGAGTCGGCTTGTGAAACAAACGATCTCAAGAAGGTTGGTTTACCCCGTGAAATTCAGCTTGCTGAATATTTCACTGGGGGATGAGGTCGAAAACTGAAAGGAAAATAATAATAACGTTTT
>JAUSOT010000180.1 GCA_030656075.1 Candidatus Cloacimonadales bacterium | reverse complement strand
CTTCATTGTAATCTTGAACTACAGCTACCAGGTTGGTGGGTGGAAGTACTGGAGGCGGAGTGTAAGTGAATTCATCGGTTACAATGATAGATTCACCAGCCGGATTAATATAAACTGCTGAAACTCCTCCCACGTAGGGTTGACCAACATTAAGTCCTGTAAATTGATAGAATTCGTTGGTTGTGAAACTTATAAATGCTGTATCCAAATATACATCATAACCTGACAGTTCGTCTGTAGCAGGTACGATTTCCTTGAATGCGACATTATCTACATAGAACATCGGTGTATCGGTGGTACCACTGTTGGCGCCGCCAAAGATGTTCATGCCGCCCAATTGCAGCAATCCCGGAGTTCCGAATGTTCCCATGGACCATTGATAACCGATTATGTGAGTTCCGTTGAAATAGAAGTCGCAATAGTCGGTGTCAAGATCGATAACCAGTCTCAGAGCCAACCATTCATCATGTGAGTAGGGGAAGGTGGCTGCCGAGGCTGCGCCGGCATCGATGATGGTTGTTCCGTTTGTCAGGAAGTAAGCCTGGAAAGCCCATTGCTGGCCGGGTGTGGATGTTTTCTGCATATTGTAATAGCCGCAATATCCGGTAGGAACGTACATTTCGATATCCATAGAATATACACCACTGGTGTAATCATCCATGATATAGACAAGGTCATTGTTCAATTCTACCAACATGGAATTACTCGGGCTGGAAGACTGAGCATCGGACACGAAGCAATCTTCTCCTGTTCCCGGTGCATTGCTCCAGGTTGTCCACTGAGGTGATTGTACAGCTAAGTACTGACCAGCAGTGTAAGAATCGAAGTCATCGGCTGAGATCGTCACGGCTGGAGGTGTCCAGGTCATAAGACCGGTCTCATCATTAACATAGACGTTTTCCGGCGGATCAAATTCGCCACCAGGTGTTACTGTCATTGTTACCGGCACGATTACATCGGCACCGGCATTGTTAGCGATAGTCAGTTGTCCTGTTTTGACGATATTAGCCAGATCGGTAGCATCAAGAGTCACAACAATGTTAGCAACACCACCAGGTGCAACTGTACCAGACTGAGGAGCGACACTCAACCAGGGTTCGTCACCAGGGCAGAGTTCCAGTCCGATAAGCCATTCATTTTGAACCAGGCAACCCAGTGTAACGTAGCCGGGTACCAGTCCTTCAGCAATGAACATACCGCCGGATGAACCAGTAACAAGTGTAACTAAAGTTCCCACGTCAAAGGTTACGCCGGTTTCCAGACCAGCTGCAATATTAAACTGAACCACTGTATGAACCGGACTTTGGCTGAATCCCCACAGGAATGGTCCGCCAGTGCTGTAATTATCGTAGGCAAAGCCATAGAAACTGATAGCTGTACCACATGGGAAACTTCCTAATACAGTTCCGCTCAAAGTAAAATTAGTGATTGCATCTGACCAGTTGTTGGCCCAGAAGGAGTTAGTGTCGTCATCATAGGCAATTGCACGGACGGCAACCGGAGCTGTGATCGTGCTGATCAGAGCTTCCGCTCCGGGTGTGAAGTCCATTTGACGCAAGCTGGTATTGGCAGCAGCGCCATAGAAGTATTGACCATCATAAGCCAGGTCGCGCAAAAATTGAGCGCCCGGAATTACAAACGTTCCCACATAGGTTCCATCCAAATTGTAACGGAAGAAACCGCCTGCGCCGTTCCATTCGGTTGTGTACAGGTAGTTGCCGTCTGTTTCGAAGCCGGCTTCGCCTGTTGCAATAGCGCAAGGATAAGCGAACTGTAGATCAAACAGATCATCTGTTGGGAAACCTTCTACTTTTTTCCAATCAGGATCAACATCAGCGTTGGTCACATCAAGGGCAGCAGCAGTGTTTCTTCTCACATTAGATCTGGTACTTCTTTCAACAGCCTCTAAAACTACGGTGATATCGTAAGTTAAGTCTCCGGTTCCTGTGTTGCTGATTGTCATTGGAACGGTAACTATTTCATCAGGATCAAGAGTTTCATTGATCACCATCGGATTTACAGTGATTATGGGAGCGCCACCAGCGATGTATGTCCAGGTGTAATCGATCTGAGCTGAGATACCTGTATCATAAACAGCTTCTACAGCAGTTGTGTAATCATTACCGGAAGTCAAACCACCTGTAACATGCTGATAGAATATATCCGTTGTGTAAGCTTCGAATACATAACCAGCTCCTGAATCAAGATACACATTGTATCCTTCCAGTACTTCACGAGAATTATCGGTTGCACCGGCTCTCTCACTGGTTACGGCTCTCTCACCGGTTACAGATCTCTCACCTGTTACAGCATTCACTTTGGTTGTAGCCACTGTTCCGTCTGTTCCTTCATAAGTAACCATCAGGAACGGAGGATTAGTTTCATTCCAACCGTCGAATGCAATGTAGTAGGTAGGATAATTATCGGTAGAATTAATTCCCAGGCAGAACCAGTCGTTAGCCAGAGCTGCAGCGAGATCGGCATTAGCTGTGCCGCCTAATAAATCAACTTTCCAACCGGGTGCAAATGTAGAAGATTCAGCATAGTAATTATATTGATTTGCACTATTTGTGATAGCGGCAAACAAGGTTGCCGGAGCAGTTGTAAGCGGATCAACATAAACTCCATTGATCTCCCAGTATGGATAGTATGTAGCGTTCACATAACCGTTGAACTGGATCTCTGTGATCGTGGAACCAGCAGGAATGCCGGAAACATCGAAGTTCATCCAGCCGTCTTCTGTATCCCAACCATTAACCAGGCTGTTCTGGGTGAGAGCAGTAGCAGTAGTTGTGCCTGTCCAATATGGAACTGCCATTGGATCAACTTGAACTGTGCCGCTGCCGCCACCGCCGCCGCCGATGAGTAATACATCATCGATATACCAGCCGGCATATTGAACGGAAATGTCCGATCCAAAATGCCATCTGAACATAACATCCATGCCTACATAACCGGAAAGATCAAACTCGGCCAGTTCCCAGAAGCCTTGAACATGGCCGCAGAAGACTGGTTGCCCACTCAGTGGATTGGATGTATTTGCAGTTCCAGTGTAACCTGTGAGAGGTGTGATCACATTCCAGGAAGTTCCACCATCAGTTGAAATTTTTACATTACCGCCATCATAACTGGCTTCGATATCATACCAGTGCCAGAAGGACAGCATGGCATCTGCAGAAGCGATGGTGTATGATGTTGGTGTATCCAGCGTAAAGTTAGAATTAGTTGGATAGTTACCAGTGAGCACTGTACCCCAGACGTTTGTGCCGGAATATCCGGCCATGGGTCCACTTGTAGGTGCGCCCCATTGCCAACCGGCAGCATTATTACTGATCAAACCGCCGTCGTCAGATTCGAAATCATTCCAGAATAAATTAGCACCGCCGCCGCCTGGAGCTGTCCAGGTTGCATATCCTTGTTCTGTAACGAAGAGATCGGTGGGTGGATCCAGAGTAGTTGGCTGATAGATGAATTCATATTCGATCGGAACAGATTCACCCGGATCATCATAAACAGCAGTTACTTCAGACAGATAGGTTGTGTTGCCAACCAGATCTAAATACTGATAGAATTCATCGGTTGTATAAGCAACAAACACACCTTCAAGGTACACATTATAACCGGTCAATGTACGTGAAGCAGCATTATTGTAAGCCATACCGGTGAGAGTTGGAGTGCGAGATTGATTTCTACTATTGTCTTTAGCTTTTGCCACCATTTTTTCGGTTGTATTTTGGTTAGGATTAGTTCTGACATAAGTTTTGCCGTTAGCATCGGTTTGCGAACCGAACAGAGCAAAACTCAGGTTGTAATCAACATACGTTGGTGCAGGCCATGGAAGAGAACCAGTTGTCCAGGTTGTATAACCCATCGCAAAACCATTACCTGGATTCCTCCAATGGAATTCAGAACCTATCGTAGGTGCAGCCTGCTTGGTCCAGAACCATTGTCCAGAAGGTGCGTAATCCATACTTCCCTGAAAACCAATCCAGTAAGTGCCTTCCGGTAAAACTGTATCGGGAATGAAGCAGTCCAGGTCTCCATCTACGTCAGGATTGGCTGCTACATCCAGGTATTCGAAGAGCAGGGTGCCAGGCATTCCGGCATTATCTGCATAGAATCGAACATTAGCCAGGTTGCAAGGGCCGGTAGAAGTAGCACCATATGCACCCAGAATAGCAACTTCGCCAATAGTCCAGGTTTCACCGGTTGGAACGACGAATTCATCAGCGCCTTCGGCATCATAAGTATCCATACCTGCTTCAAAATTCTGAGAAGTAATACCACCTTCAGTAGATACGAAATCCCACTGTGAATAAAGACCCAAAGGAGTTGTTCCACCCGGAGCATCCCAGGTAGCATAACCCAGGTCATCTACGAACAGGTTGGTAGGTGGATCAAACACTGTCGAAGATGTAAATGCTACATCTAAGAAACCAGCGCCGGCAGCTGTGCCGTATCCGCCAACCTGGATAAAGTAGTCTTCTCCACCAATCACTGCGATATCGATCAGTTCGGACTGTAAACCGCAAGAGTCATCATTGGTAGCAATTACAGAAGTAGGATCGCAAGCGCCGTAAAGAGCTAATTTAGTATCGAAACTGCTTCCGCAAAGACCTACATACAGAAGTCCGTCACCCGTAGCAGTATAAACATACCAGAGGTCTTGACTGGTTATATAGGTACCAAATCCGCTTGCTGTTGCTGTGGTTGTATCAAACGGCAGGTCTGTTACTTCAGCAACAACGATAGCGTCACCGCAGGTATCGCCAGGAACAGCGGGAGCGTAGGTGAAGGTATCTTCAATGATAGTAGATTCGCCCGGATCATCATAAACGGCTGAAACACCGGCTGTATAAGTGTTTCCACTTACCAGTGTGGCAGTATCTAATTGATATTCGGTAGCTGCTGTGGTGCCTACCATTAAACCGCCAAGATAAACATTGTAGCCGATCAGGGCATCAGTTGCAGGAACGAGTTCCTGGAGTACTACATTATCAAAGTAGAACATTGGTGTACCTGTGCAACCGCCGCCAAAGATGTTCATTCCACCGAATTGAAGCAAGCCAGGTGTACCGAATGTTCCCAGTGTCCATTGATAACCGATCATGAGTGCATCGTCAACGTAGAAATCGCACCAGTCAGTATTCAAATCGACCACCAATCTCATATTCATCCAGGTATCATGTGCATAGGTGAAAGTGAGAGCAGCAGCAGCTCCAGCATCAGCTACGGCTGAGCCGTCATCATTAAGCATGATTTGGAAAGCCCATTCCGTGCCGGGTACAGATGTTTTCTGCAGATTGAAATAGCCGCCGTATCCGGTGGGAACATACATATCCATAGCTAAGGAATAAGCACCGCTGGTGTAGTTATCCATGATCATGACGCAGTCATTATTAGTTTGAACCAGGACGGAATTACTAGGACTGGCTGATTGAGCATTTGAAACTACAACATCTTCACCCGTTCCGGGTGCATTGCTCCAGGTTGTCCACATAGTTGGATTAACTACTGCCAGGAAATCTCCCGATGTATAAGAGTCAAAGTTATCTTCGGAGATTATAACCTGTGGTGCATCCCAGGTTACTAACGCTGTAGCGTCATCAACCATAACGTTTTCGGGAGCGGCAAACGGGCTTGCAGCCGGATGCTGTCCCAGATAGGTGAATGTATTTACATCGTAAACGATCCATTCGGAATCGGTTGGATCGGTTCCGGCAGAAACAAGCCAGTCTGTGTTGCCAGCCATGATCGCATCTTTTCGATAGAGAGTATGATCTTTGGTAGCAGTAGTAACGCCGGCAACATCCCAGCCGTCACCCGGATCTTCGGTAGGAATACCGATCACATCGATCAGAATCCAGGTTGTGCCGCCGTCGGGAGACCATTCCAAACCACGGGCATCGTCACCATTGTGATGAACAACACTCGGATAAGCCAGAACTTCATCAGCATTCAGCGGATCGAAGAGCAGAGGATCGGTAGCGTCATTCAGCATCACCCAAACATCCTGATCGGCTAATGTAGCGCCGGTCGGGAAGATATGCCAGTATGCCCAGCCGCCGCCATTGACGGATTGAGCGATACGGTAATCTGCCAGATCTATCACAGCGCCTGTATTGTTCCAGATCTCCAGGGCTTTGTTGTTGCTGCTGCCTTCGATGTATTCAGAGAAGATAACAGCGGGAGGTGTGGGTGGTCCACCTGCTTCATAATAGAAGCGCATATTGGAGAACCAGCTTGATGATCCATCATAATTAGGTGGAGTTTCACTATCTGCATAACCATATAATACGCGATCTACACCGGAATCTGTTCGGTAAGTTCGGTAGTATGGTGATTCATAATAGCCATTATCTCCCCACAGGATATCAATGATCAAGTTGTCTGTTCCGTTGTAGGCAAAATCCGCAATATCGATCGGATCATTCCAACCCACAGCAGTAGCAGGAACATAATTCGCATTGCTCCAGACGGTAGTTGCTCCTGTCATGTCATAGTAAGCACCAGGAGTAAATGCAGTAACAGAAGTTGGCTGGATCATGATAACAACATTGGCCAACCAGTTATCCGGAGCTGCTGCAATTCTTTCAAAGTTCCAGGAAAGTTCAGTCAAAGTTTTGGGACCACCAAGTTCAGAAGCCAGATACAGAGTTTGTGTATGGCAGTTTTCCCAATAATTAGACCAATCTAAGTATTGATTTGGAGAAGGCCCATAAGTTGTTCCGTCACCAATTTCGACGAAATCTCCTGGAGCATCGCCTACTGATACGTCATCAACACAAACTCCATAACCCCAGGAACCTAAACCTTCAAAAGCTACATAGTAATCATCTGAGAGGTTAGGAAGAGAGATGGTTTCTTCAGTCCAAGATGCAATACTACTCAGATATTCAGCCAGCAAAGTCCAGGTTCCGGCTGTTGAGTCTTTGTAATAAACTCTAAGTTCGTCCTGATCTCCTGCCCAGGTAGTTTGTGTATGCCAGAAAGTTAAATTTACCTCGGTTGCAGAGCCCATATCGATTTGAGGAGTGATAAGTTTGGTGGTTGCTCCACCAGTATTGTAGAAAAACGCATTGAAAGAGCCGGTATGAGCTGCTGCAGGATTTCCGGAATAACCACCGTTTTGGCAGGCCCAATTAGTTGTTCCAGCCACATATTCCTGTGTCCAGTCTGTCGGAAGCGTTCCACCTTCAAATCCTTCCGCAAAAGGAAGTGAATAAGCAGCTGCAGCAGCATATGTGAAAGAGTAATCTACAGCAGCAGATTCACCTTCATCATAAAGAGCTGTTACACCAGCGAGGTAGGTTGTGCCATTGACAAGTCCGGCATATTGATAGAACAATTCTGTAGTGAAACCATCAAATACTCCATCCAGATATACATTGTATCCAAGAAGAGCACGTGAATCGCTGGAATAGCCTGCGCCGGTTAATTGTGGACCTTTTTTAAGAATACGAGGATCCATTTCAGCCGCTGCAAGCAGATTGTCAGAAACATCAATACGGTTCATATTAGGTTTAGCAATTATTTTTTCATCTACTCCTATAGTACCATAGAGTCCAAAACTAAGGTTGTAATCATTTTGAGCGGGCCAGTTAGTCGAACCTGGTACCCAGGTAGTATATCCGCTGCCAAAGCCATCACCAGGATTTTGCCAATGGAATTCTGCATCGATGGTTGGAGCAGCTTGACGCGACCAGAACCATTGTCCAGCAACTGCAAAATCCAAACGGCCCTGTACACCAATCCAGTAAGTTCCTCCTGTAAGTATCGTGTCATCAATAATGCAATCAAAGTTTCCATTTACATCAAAATTTGCAGGAACATTAAGATATTCAAACAGCAAAGTGCCAGGCATTCCAGCAGCATCTGCAAAGAAACGCACATTAGCGAGAGTGCATGGTCCGGCTACACTAAAAGAGCCGAGTATTGCAATTTCGCTAATCGTCCAGGTTTCACCGGCAGGAACCACAAAGTCATCGGCACCCTCTGCATCATATCCGTCATAAGCAGTTTCGAAGTCCTGTGATGAGATTCCACCTTCTGTTGATACAAAGTCCAACTGGCTGTAGAGTGCATCTGCACCACTGCTAGGAGCATCCCAGGTTGCAAAAGCTGCTTCTGTTACGAAAAGGTTTGTGGGTGGTTCCGGAACATAAGAAGGAGTTAATGCTACATCTAAAAGACCGGCGCCGGCATAAGAACCGTAGCCGCCAACCTGGATGTAATAATCTTCACCGCTTACAACCGGAATATCGATAAGTTCAGATTGCATACCGCATGAATCATCGTTAGTACCCAGCGTTGTGGTAGGAACACAATCATCATAAAGCGCTAATTTTGTGTCAAAGCTGGTATCACAAAGCCCCACATAAAGAAGGCCATCGGAAGCAGGTGTGAAAACATACCAGAGGTCCGGGCTAGTACTAACATAACCGAATCCACTCGCTGTAGCTAAAGATGTGTCGAATGGAAGGTCTGTAACTTCACCAACAACCATAGCATCACCACAAGTATCGCCACCAATAGAGAAAGCTACATCTAATACACCGGCACCGGCAGAAGAAGCGTATCCGCCAACCTGGATGAAATAATCTTCACCGCCTACAACCGGCATATCAAGGTCAGATTGTAAACCGCATGAATCATCGTTAGAAGCGATTAATGTAGCAGGATCACAAGCTCCGTAAACTGCAAGTTTTGTGTCATAGCTGCTATCACAAAGCCCCACATAAATAGAGCCATCAGCAGGAGCTGTATAAACGTACCAGAGGTCTTGGCTGGTAATAAATGTACCAAACCCGCTTGCTGTTGCTGTTGAAGTATCAAATGGATAATCCGTAACTTCACCAATAGCTTCTGCAACTGCGCAAGTATCACCGCCCGTACCGCTTACCACTACTGCTGTGAATTCAACATGAGCGTCAGGCGTAACGCCGCCAGCACCGGAAGATGCTACAAGAACGCCGACATTATTATAAACATAATAGGCGTTCTCCTCAGACCAACTACCTGCTACATAATCTAATTCGACCAGATCACCATCATTCACTGCGAAAGTGTAAGTCTCTGGTCCGGCACCAGCAGCAAGAGTGATATCATTGAGAACCAATGTACCCGCTACTGTTACATCCAGCAGTCCTCCATTCCAGCCATCACCAAAGTCGTCAGTAAGATCAACAGTAAAATCATCCGCGAAGGCAAAACTCACTGTGATCATTAATATTAATAAAAATATCCCCTTTTTCATAAATTCTCCTTGTTTTTAATTAACGTCATAAATACAAAACCAGATTGCGATGGTAGAATTTCAATAAAATAGTCTGCGAAATTAACGGTTTGTTTTTTCCTAAAATAGTTAGCGATATGCCTGTTTACATTATTAAGAAAATAGTCTGCGAAATATAGATTCACAATATTCCTAAAATAGTCTGCGATATGAACGGTTTTCTTTTTCTTCAAAACTGATATTAACGTCTCAATTTTTTTCATAAAATATCACCTAACCCAAATAACTACAAAAAGATACCACTAACACCAACATTAAACTACCTGCACTTTGTCATGAATCAGTTTTTCGATTGTTTTTGTCAAATCATTTTTCAGAAAAATACACTAATAAATATGGAATAATAGATATACTATATATATAGAACAATTTAGCTCCTGCGGGATGGATAGCCAGCGTTATAGTATGATACAATTGCCGAAATCTGATATTTAAAGCTTTATAAAATAAGGTGTTAACGCCATAATTTAACAAAACTACCTTAGCCAATCAAGCCCGTAACGCATTGCATGGCAACATGTTCAGCAAACTGATCTCTGCTCACCTTAGGTGCATGAAGTCCAGTCTGCCGGGATTATTTATTGGGATCAGTCAACTTAAGCCGTTTAGCCTTCCAACCGTCGATCCCTTCTTTCATGTGATAGATTTTCTTAAATTGCATTTCACTCATCGAGATAACTGCCTGCTCGCTTCGATAGCCGGATTTACAATAGACCAAATAAGTTTTTTCTTTATCAAGTAATTTTAACAGCTTCGCAAAATTTGAACTTTCAAAATCGATATTTACGGCACCTTCGATACAACCACTGCTATATTCACCTTCAGTTCTCACATCCAAAATCACAAAATCATCATTCCCCCGAAAACCGGAGATCAGGGATTTGGCCTTTTCGATGGAGATTTCACTGATTATTATATTTGAAATCTTTCCTTCCGGCAGATCAACTTCTCCAATTATTGTGAAACTGACAACACTCTGTTGGGGATCATTGGAGATAATCGACAAAGTTGTTTTCAGTTTGCTTTCACTATTATCCGGAGTAACCTTGATATCGAAGAACACCTTTTTCCAGGGGTTTACAATGAACTGCGTTGGAACAATGGAAAATCTCTTATTGGAAGATTGGATATTTCGAATAAAAAGGTCTCTCTTGCCGGTATTTTCGATTCCGATTTTTTCTGTTCTTAATTCTCCGGGAAGCAGATTTTTCAAGGTCAGCAGTTTATTTTGAACAGATATTTGGGGAGAATTTGCTAAATCTTCCGGTGATAAAGTAGAAAAGTTCTCAATCACATTGGCAGTTATGAATATTTTTCCCTGCTTTTGCAGACCGGCAATTTCAATATTTAACAGAACGCTATCATCGATCTTGCCAAAATCTTTGTTTTCCGAATTATAATGAATGACCAGTTTTCCATAATCCGACGGATACAAAATCTCTGGTTCTATCTCCATTTCGATACCGTCAGGATCATCTGCAAACGAGAGGTGCAGCGTATCTTCTGTAGTGTTATGAATTTTGATTTCCTGCGTTTGCCTGGAACCCCGGAAAACATCTCCAAACTCAAGGCTGTATGTGTCAGCTTCCAACAGACCAATTTTTTTTCTAAGCTTATTCGGTGTTCCCACCACAAAGCCTTTAATCAATAAGCTTTTGAAACTGTCGTTTATGCTGGTGTGAACTGTGATTGATTTTCTAAAGCTGCCGGGGCGGTTATTGGCATCAAATTGCACAGATATCAGTCCGGTTTCTCCCGGTTTAATTTCAGCAGTTGACCAACTGGGAACAGTGCATCCTCAGCCGGCTTTCACTTTGATCAAATGAAATGGCTTGTCACCAGTATTGGAAAACTTGAAATCTATCTCGTAGGGACCGGCTTCTTCCCGAATCCTGCCAAAGTCATATTCCAATGTTTCAAATTTAATAATAGGCTGAGATAGAAGTAATGCTCCAGCTAACAAAAAAATGATGATTACGATTATTCTTTTCATCTATACTCCTGTTGATATATTCTATAAAGGGTTCTGCATAATTCATATTGAAACCACTAAAGTGGTTCAGTGCAAGTTTGGTTTCATTTCATTGAATTAACCCACAACTTCAGTTGTGGGAATAATCAAACCCGCGTATGAAAATTTCAACCATTTTAATGGTTTCTGAAATTTTGCCTAATCATGCATAATACCTAATAGTCATTGCGAGGTTTCTTACAGAGAAATTCTATTGAAGCAATCTAAGTTTATAAACAATTAATATAAAAGAGATTGCTTCGTTTGTAACAGCAAGAAAAAAAACTCACAAAGACACTATCTTTCACTTTTCTTACAAAAAAACCTACACTTCATAACTTTTATTAATCACATTTTGATTAATTTTTTTACGGTTCTGATGTCAAGTGCAAATAAGCTGTGTTATAGAAGCAAACTATCACGAATATGAATTTAAAAAAATAAAACATGACAAATAAAAATTTCCTCATTTTTTGTTCTTGAGAAAAAGATACGTGTTATGTTTGCTTTAATGTGAAAAAAAATCTGGGGAGATAATTTGTGAAAATGCGGGAAAAAAAGAAAACCTATTCTACGTTAATTAACTTAATTTTGTATACGTTACTGCTAATTGCCACACCGTTTTTATTATTGCAGAATTACCTGCAGACTTTCATTGGAAAACTATCTTTATTCAAATTTAAGCTATTCGGATTATCTGTTCCATACATAGTTATTATTGCTATTATTTTAGGATTATTTCTAATATTTAAAAACAGGAAACATCTGACAAAATTCAGAATAATTTCGACTTTAGTCACTGTTGCCCTGCTAATTTTTGGTCAGAAATTATCTGATTTTTATTTCAATCATACCTTCTATGAATTGCAGCATAATTGGCACTATTTCGCTTATGGAATTTTTTCTTACATCGCTTATAGATTTTTCAAATCCAAAAACAAAACAGATGCGCAAATTATTTTATTCACTTTTATTGCGGCCTTGTCAATTTCCACCTTTGATGAGTTCATTCAAATACATATTTCCAACCGGATTTTTGATATAGGCGATATTGGAAAAGATGCCTGGGGTGTAGTTATCGGCATGTTTTTTCTTTTCTTTGTGGTCAAGCAAGGTGAGATCGTTTCACATAATTGGAAAGTTCGGGAGATTAAGATTAAAAATTACTTCGAAAATCCGTTCTCACTTCTTTTTTTAGAAGCTGTCTTCACGTTGATATTACTTTTTATTTCATCTCAATTGACCAATTTCGAGTATCTTGGAAATTCCATTTTTATTTCAATTGGAATATTCTTATTTTTCTTTTTCATTTTACATCTCTCACAGAGAAAAATCTTCAGAAGGATTTTCATTGGTTTGGCGATTATTTATTTTCTTGGGCAAGGTTTCTTTTTTTTGAAATATCATAATAATGGCATCATCTCCAATTCATACGGAATGACGATTTACAAAGGAATTCCGTTGCCTTTTTTTGATGTGATGATCTTTGAAAACGGTTGTTTTCGTTTCGTCGATAAAAAACATGATTTCAACAAAAGGGATATCAATACAATTTGTCATCAGGCGCCTGATATCCTATTAATCGGCAGCGGCAGTGAGGGATTAGGAGGCAATGGCTTTCCGGAAAAACAGATGACGCAATTCATTTTCAACGCAGTAAAACTGAAACCGATGCAGGTAATTATCTTGAAAACACCCGATGCCTGCAAAAAATATAATCAATTGAAAAAGGAAGGTTATCATGTCCTCTTCATCATCCACAACACCTGCTAAAAAGAACTTCCGGAAATCCGAAGATAAATATATCCGTTTCTCTTTGCTGGTTATTTGGAGTTTATTGATTTTATTTGGTTTTATCTCTCTGATTCAACCTGGCTGGTTAGTAGATATTTCTTTGTCGGGAAAAATATCCGAAGCTTCCGATTATAAAACTGCCGGTGATATATTACTGAAGAAAGGAAATTATAACGCTGCGGCAGCTCAATATATAAAAGCAATTAAAATTCAACCCGATTTTAATGATGCCTATGGAAATCTTGGCATATCTTACACTCAGCTAAAGCGTTATGATGATGCGATCAAAATTTTTAATTATCTTCTTAAAAACGATGCTAAAAATATTTATAATAATTACTATAATTTGGCAGAAATTTACAAACAGCAGGGTAACATAGATGCTGCCATTGAGTGCTATCATAAATCTGCCGAAACAAATCCACATCCAATATACTCATACCAATATTTAGGGGAATTGTACCTGAAGCTGCAAAATTGGAATATGGCTATCGAAACCTTCAAATTGGCTTTGGCAAATAAATTGACAATGGAAAATTCTTATTATGGTATGTTGAAGAGCGTGGAGTTATCTTCCCGGGATAAGCCTGAAATTCTAAACGCAATTAATCTCTTTTTGAAGAGTTCCATCGAACCGGGACATTATGACAAGGCGATTTTTGAATTAGCATTAAAAAGAGATAGAGAGATAGCAAAAACACACAATTTTCTGGGATATGCCTTTAGTATGGAAAATAATTTTCGGGAAGCTGAAAAAAATTATCTGATGGCGCTTAATATCTGGCCTGATTTTGTGGAAGCTAAACAAAATTTCAAAGACTTAAATAATCGAATAAAGTCATAATCGGAATTTACTGATCTGCTAAGCTTGCTAACCGAACTTGAGTTCAAAACAATAATGTGTACGAAGTTGAGCAAATTTAGAATGTTCCTGGTAAAAAAAATAATGACAAGAATCATTAATTTCCAAAGTTGGTAGATATAATATTTAGAATTTGTGAGGGATTGTTGAAGGATATATTATTTTCGGAAAGGAATCAATTGATTACCTATATTTTGATTATCTTTAGCGCTCCTTTTGTTATGTGTAGATATTATCTGCAAAATTTAATAGGCAATGTATCCGAATCTCATTTTGGAATATTGGGACATTCCATTAAAATCGTTCCCTTAGTTTTTTTCGTTTTCTTGTTATTTGTAATCATTATTTCTCTGAAGCGGATAAATCTTTTCAGGTTGTTTTCCTTCACTTTTATTTTATTGGTTATTTATCTTGGTCAAAGTATTTCTGATTTTTATTTGGGACATTCATTGCATGATATTCAGAATAACTGGCATTATATTGCCTACACTTTATTTTCATATTTGATGTATCGTTATTTGAAATCCAAAAAAGTAGTCCCCGCCAAGATAATCTTATACACTTTTTTTGCTGCCATGATAATTTCCACGAGTGACGAGGCGTTTCAGCTGAATATGACAAATCGCGTCTTTGACCTTGGGGACATTGGTAAAGATATTTTGGGAGCTGTTATTGGCTTAATTTTAATATTCTTTATAATTGAAAATGGAAAGATTATTCGTAATGGTTGGCATTTCAGACAGAAAAAAATCTCTGATTATTTAAAGAATCCTTTGTCTTTGTTATTTCTGGAATTAGTATTCACGATTATTTTTCTCAGCATTAGCTCGGTTCTCACAGAAAAAGCGGTTAGGTTTAATGCCGTTCTAATATCAATGGCAGTTTTTTTGCTGTTTTTCTTCATATTTCATTTATCTGTCTATAAATCAGTAAGAGCATTTTTATTGGGATTGGTTGTAATTCAACTCGTTTCTTTTGCTGTTTTCGCCAGGAAAGATATAGTTTATAATGCCAAAAATCTAGTCATTTACAAAGGAATACCTATACCATACTTCGATGTTATGTTCTTTGAAAATGGGACATTTAGATTAGTCGATAAGAAATCATTTTTTCAATACGTTGATTTAAATACAATCCAAAAATATGCTAATTCTATTCTTTTGCTGGGAAGTGGAGAAACAGGAAAAGGTGGAAACGGATTAGCCAAGAAAGAAAAAATGCAGTTTACTGTGAATAAAGAGACAAAAGATATTATGCAGATTATTATTTTAAAAAATAGCGAAGCAGTTACTCTCTATAATAATTTAAAAAGACATAATAAAAAGGTAACGTTTATACTCCATCATGAATAAAAATAATAAAAAAATTACGTTAGAATCAATAATAATTACAACTTTTCTCTTCCTGGTAATCTGCACTATTTTCGGTGTTATTTATATAGCTGAAACCGATGCACCATTATTAAAAAAACGTATTGAAACCGGCAAAGCAGCCGAAGCTACCGTGTATTTCGATTTTGGCACCCTATATTTAAAAAACAATCAATATCATGAAGCAATAATCACTTTTGAAAAAACAATTACCTTTGACCCCGATTTTTGTGAAGCTTATATAAATCTGGCAATTGCCTATGCCAAATCCGGAGAAAACCAAAAAGCGATTCAAACTCTGGAAGCAGTTCTTAAAAAAGATCCCGATACAGATTATCTGGCATATCTTAATATGGCACAGGTTTATAAGAGATTTGATAATGAAAAAGCAGAACAAGCCTATAAAACAGCAATTAGTATTCACCCATATCTTCAAGATGCTTATTTTAGTTTTGGAGAATATTATTGGACTATTAATAAACGCGATGAAGCTGTAGTTAATATTAAGAAAGGTCTGGAATTCCAAAATCTAGAATCATATTATACCAGTGCTGTGAAGAGTGGAATTAAAACCTACGTTAAGTTTCCGGAAGTGATTGCCAATTTAAAAATACTCCTCGAACAAGGCGCTTCAGATGAGGTTATGCAGAAATATGATTCAATGGTTTTTAATCATTACTACCTGAAAAATAATTCCTATATTGCAGAAAAATATGATCAAGTAGGTTATTATTATCTTCGAAACGGTGAATTTAGTGAAGCATCTGAATATTTTGAGAAATCAATAACATGTTGGGATTCAAAAAAAAATCGAGCTTATAGTCATTTAGAAACCGCTAATAATAACCTAAAGAAAAAATAATTTTAATCTTTAAAATTCTATAATTGGTTATGATCACAACAATATAGCTGATTTTCAAAAAGACACATTCTGCTTACCCCCACTTGCAGTACGTGAATTTCAGTCTGGGAAAAATCGAGAAGAATTATCGAAGAAAATTTTCGGTTCTCTTTCAAATCGAGTGGAAACTCTTCAGGTTACTAAACCAAATGGAAATGAAATAGGTCTGAATTGCCATGCCATTTATGGCGTGGATTAGATATGAAACTCTCTCTAATAGTAGCTGCTTTTTCTTGGACAAGAAAAAGTAGCAAATCATTGTGTGGTATTATGCTCCCCGCCATGAATGGCGGGGCAATTGATATACATTCATAAATTGCATGTGATCTTGTTCAAACTATATGTCCTGCAAAAATATGGATACGTGATGAAAGGCATCACCCACTTTGTTTGAAAGAGAGCCTTCTTTTACGACCACAGGAGCCAGAGAAGGACGAGCCTTCGCCAAGCTTCGGCGACGCTGGCAGCAGGATGAGTAACAAAAACGCCCCGATCGAAATCAGGGCGTTGTATTATCACAAACAGATGTTTGTGTTACTTCATAAGGATCATTTTCTTAGTAGAAACAAACTTGTCGGTCAGACAAGTTGTTCCGAATGAATCGGAACGAAATGAAAGCAAAAGTGCCCCGACGAAAGTCAGGGCACTTCACTATCTAATTACCAATCAGATTATTTCATCAAGACCTGTCCTGTGAAATGCCTGTCCCGTAGGGAAGTATGACCGTATCGGGGCGAAGCCTATTTCATCAGGATCATTTTCTTGGTAGAAACGAAATTATTGGCTTTCATTTTGTAGAAGTAAAGGCCGGAAGCAACAGATTTGCCGGAATCGTCATTGCCATTCCAGTTTACGGTATAGTCATTTACACTCAAAGTGCCATCGATCAGTGTCTTAACTTTTTCACCTTTGATGTTGAAAATTTCCAGTGTTACATGGCCAGGTGTGGATACGCTGAAAGCAATAGTTGTGCTCGGATTAAACGGATTCGGATAATTACCTTTGAGAGCATAAGAAGCAGCAAGAATATTATTGGCTTCTGCATTTCCGCTGAACGTGATAGTAGCCATATCAGATTCACCATCTGAATAAACTGCCACTACACCGGCTTCATAAGGTTGTCCAACTATAAGATCTGTGAACAACCAGTCTTCATCGATCGTATTGCCCTGGAAAACACCATCAAGATATACATCGTAGCTTTCCAGTTCACGTTCGGCAACAACATGTGTATTGGGAACGCCTGTATAATGCAGGTCTTTGGCTACGTTGGCAGGTTGTGAAACATGTACAACCGGAGTTGATAATGATTCGGGAATTCCAACCATCACGTTATCGATAGAGATGGCGCTGCCATCGTTGTAATTATCAGCCACCATTTCTCTGAAAGCAATGTAAACGGGTGTGCCGGCCGGAACGAAATCTGTTAAATTGTAGGTATATTGAGTCCAGTCGATAGAACTTCCGGTCGGGAATGAAATTTCATCAACAACAGTTGTGAAGGCACCTACAGCATTTTGAACTGTGGTAGAAATGAGAATTTCTATGTAATCTGCATAGGAATTCATGTAGTAAATCATCCAGAAATCGAGCATATCGCCATCTTGAACTGTAATCTGAGGAGTGATCAGCCATTGATCGTTGCTAACTGCACCACCTGTTGACCAGGTGCAGTAAGCTTGCCAATCTCCACCATCCGGGCAGGCTGTAGCTGTGCCGCCGGTCCAGCCGGGAAGTGGAGTTGTGCCGGTTTCAAGTGGTTCCCAGCCAGTTCCGCCGTCAGGATTAAGTTTGAGCCAGCCGGCTGGAGGGAATGTTCCTTCAAAGTCTTCATAGAATTCTGTAGGACCTAAGGGTGGATCCCAGGTAAACAGGTTGTTATCATCAACAGCCAGGTTTATGGGAGGTGCAAACGTTAATGAGGAGCCCAATTCATAGCAGAATAATTGGTCAGGTGCTCCCTGTTGTAATCCACCGAGTGTAACCATACCGGAGATATAATCTGATGTAAAAAATAAACCGCCGGCAATTCCACTGGGATCGGGTAGTTCAAGTGATACATTATGAGAAACCCCAGTCATTGTATGAGTAGTAGCATCCATCTGATGAATCAACTGAGCTGCGCCGGCACCTGCTCCCTGGTCAAAAATCCAAAGATACGGACCGCCGCTGGTCATATTATCATAAGCAAAACCATAAGTTGCAGATAATCCGCAGTTGAAGGTAGCTATGGTCGTACCAGTATGACTTATCAAACCAACCGGATCTGCAAAGTTGGAAACATAGAAAGCATCAAGATCATCATCATAGGCAATAGCTCTAACAGCTACAGATGAAGTGATGCTACCGATCAAGGTGTGAGCATCAAAATCCATTTCATAGATCACGTTGCCGGCAGCGCCACCATAGAAATGAGTTCCGTCATAGGCAAGATCGCGAAGACCGCTTACTCCGGGTATCGAGAATTCCTCAACTAAAACACCATCGATGTCGTATTTGTGGATCAGGTTGGAAGCCCAGCGAGTAGTATAGAAGTAGGTTCCGTCAAATTCTGATCCGGCATTTCCGGCTGCTCCGGATGCGGCTGTAACATCAAAACTAAATTGAAGATCCCACATTTCATCTGTTAAAGATGATCCGGAATTGTGATTGCTCACATTCGGGCTAATATCGCAAACAGGAATTTCTACCTTTTCCAGATAAGCGAATAAGCCAATACCAACTGACAATGTTAACAAAATAACTAATAACTTTTTCATTTTCTGTCTCCTCATTTAAAATTCAATTTAAATGTTTAATTGATTAACTTTTCAAAAAACCATAATTGCGATAGTAACGGTAACTTTTAAAAAACTTACTTAAGAAATTTAACTCTCTCATTTAATTCTTCTCTTCCTTTTTATCCACTCCAAAACTCCAAACTCTATCCGAATTTAGGTGGGTTAAACTGAATTTGAGGAAATATTTGTCAAATATAAAATCACATTTTTCCAAAATTATCCAACTTATCATTTCATCAAATTTTTCTTTAACATGTGAAATAAATTAACTTGATTGCACATTATTTGGCACTTGAAAATGAAAAACGCCCTGCTCCGGCTACTACCGGACAGGGCGTTATATTATCAAACTAACGATTTCGCAACCCCACTAACTCCCCTAATTAGGGGAGAACCAAAGAGGGGTTTTAAATTTATTTCATCATGATCATTTTCTTGGTGGAAACGTATCCGTCAGTTTTCATTTTGTAGAAATAGACGCCGGAAGAAACAGGTTTTCTGCTATTATCTGTTCCATTCCAGATCACTGTGTAATTATCAGCATCACGTTCTTCATCGACCAGAGTTCTAACGAGCTGTCCTTTGATGTTGTAAACCGTGATCTGAACATGAGATTGCTTGTTGAGAGAGAAAGCAATCTTTGTATCAGGATTGAACGGATTCGGGAAGTTGCCTTTCAGTTCTGTTACCAGAGGAATAATATTCCCGGCATTTACCGGTGTAAACTGATATTGCATTACTTGAGATACACCATCATCGTAAACAGCAGAAACACCGGCTACGTAAGGTTGACCCCCTACCAGATCTGTGTATTGCCACTGAGTACTAGCGGTAGTTCCAATGGGGATGGCCATATCATCAAGGAAGACGTTGTATCCCAGGAGATTCGGTCCCGGAGGTGCATCCCAGGTAAATAACCAGGTATTCACATCAACGAAGAGATTGGTAGGTGGAATGAAACCGGTAATTGTTAAAGTCACAGGAATTACATAATCATCACCATCGGTCGTGTAGTTAGAGTTGTTATGGATCAACAGATCAGCAGTGAGAAAGTCACCAATGAGAAGCTCTGCAGAATCGAAGGTAACTTCCACTTCAATAGATCCACCATTGCCAGCTACTACACCAGAAGCATTATTGGTAACAGAAACCCAGCTTTCACTATTATAAGGAATAGCAAAACCGGAAACTTCCATTCCACCCGGGAAGTTGCCGATAAGTGTCATAGCGCAGGTTGTGGTATTGATTGTGTACAAGCCGGGAGCAGTTCCATTGCCAAAATAGGCTGCCGAATAAAGAGTTCCAGCGTCCTTATCAAAAGCAATGTCCTGAGCATAAAGCAGCTGTCCGCCGGTTGAACCCAGAGATGCTGCATTTCCGGTTGATAAATTGATCAGGTACAAAGGGGAAATGGCAGAGAAGCTAACAGATACACCATACATATTTCCTTCACCATCACCGGCAATACCGATCATTGTATCGCCAATGCCGTGAGATCCTATCAGAGTTGTAGCACCTGTTGTCCAGTTGACAGTGTATAAACTTGCACCATCTGTTCCATACATAATGCCGGAAGCATCATCGTATTCGATACCACTTAAACTGATTGTTGTGGCAATGTAAGTCATCGCGCCAGTTGTAATATCAATAGAATACAATCCGCCGCCATACTGGCTGCCATACCAGGTTTCCTCTTCAGCTACCCAGCATGCTCCAGCGATGAAGTCCATTGATGTAGTTGATGCCAGGGATGTAAGGCCGGCCGGGTTATTTAGAATATAAGTAACTGGTCCTTGAGGAATTGCAGAAGTTGGATCATAGGCATTATAGGCATAAGCCTGATAATCCGGATCACGGAACGGATTCGGATTTACAACAGGTTGACTGGCAGTTGGATTGAATATCTGACGCGGTGCTAATCCTGTCTCAGCCTTTAAAGCAGTTTCTCCATTGTTCATTTTCTTAGTTTCAAGCTGAGCAGGCACATTAGATGCAGTTCTTGAAGTTTCTATTTTGTGTGTACTGGGAATTCTTCTCACACTGATTTCTGCTGGAAAGTCTAAACTGATGTTGTACTCCAGATCGCCAGGACCATCATTGGTGATCGTGAAGGTCTGGGTTTCCATTTCATCAGGAGGAAGGTAACTGTTAAGCGCGGTTACGTTAACTGCAAGTTCCGACCAGAGCATGGAGAAATCAAGTGTATTAACCCCTTCTACAATTGTAAAGCCTAATTCTTCAGAATCAAGATATAAAGGAGCAACGCAGGTTATGTCATAGTCACCTGGCCAGATAGCCGGAATACTATAACTACCATTAGCTCCGGTTGTAGCATTTAAACTTGTTCCTACGGTAACAACTGCACCTTGGATAGGAGTGCCGGTACCAAATTCAACCACGGTTCCTTCCAATGAGCCTTGATTCGGTACAGTACAACCGCTAATTGAAACATCATCGATGTACCAGCCCGGATATTCAACCGAACTATCCGAACCGAAATGCCATCTTAACATCACACTCTGTCCCTGGTAAGGAGACAGGTCGAATTCCACGAAAGCCCAGAAATTACCAGGAATAGTATTGCAGAAGATAGGTTCGCCATTCAACGGGTTGGCAGTATTAGCTGTGCCGGTGTAACCGGTAAGAGGTGTGATCACCGCCCAGGATGTACCGCCGTCGGTAGATACTTTCACGTTACCGCCATCAAAGCCTGCTTCGATATCATACCAGTGCCAGAATTCCAGTGCGGCAAGAGGAGATTCTACAAAGAATGGTACTGGTGTGTCTAATCTAAAGTTTGCGCTGCTCGGATAATTACCTCCGATTACAGTACCCCAGCCGTTAGTGCCGGAATATCCTGCCATCGGACCGGATGTAAAGGCACCCCATTGCCAGCCAGCTGCATTATCACTGATCAAGCCGCCGTCGCCGTTTTCAAAATTACACCAGAAAGCATAGCCTTCCAATTCAAAATCGACAGTGGTTGTTTGCCCGTCTAGAACGACAACATCCTCCTCAACTTCAGTTGGATAATTCGGGAAGCTGCAATAGACATCATAAGTTTCGGCTACTACGTTATTGATGACATAATCTCCATTAGTGTCTGTTACAGCATCATATTCATAGCCGCCGGCACTGATGGCATTGATCTCTGCGCCTACTAATGGATCTCCAGTATCAGCATCGGTCACGGTTCCGTCAAGTCCGCCAAATAAATTCGCATCCATGACGATGTTATAGGTAACAACCTGATCGGCCAGAACCGTAACTTCTCCAAAGAAATTATAAAAGCCTTCTTTGGTCGCTGTCACAGGCTGAAGGCCGGTCACGATATCTTCGATGAGATAAGCGCCTGTTGCATTGGTGGTAGCGGGTCCCCAGCTGCCTACACAAACTTCCACGCCGGCAATAGGATTGGAGTTGGCAGAATTGGTTACAACTCCACCTACATCACCATGTGCCAGTACTGAGTAATAGAATCTTACATCCGGATAGGTGGTTTTTGCATTTGAACTTGTGGGTGGACTTTGTATTGAAAACTCTTCGGTATCATTATATTGATGCAATGTTCGATTGGCAGTACCGGATTGAGTTGTCCACCAGACATCAGCTGTACTATAATATTCATCGTCATCTTTAATGATACCCATTACAAGGTTATTGCTGTAAGTATATTCGAATGGGGTATCAAGAGGTAATTCTACCCATTGATCACCGGGAGGTACATTAATAGTACCGTCATAAACCATTGTTAGTTGACTATCATTAAGCCAGCCGCCGGAAAGATCGTCTATATCGACTTCACCCAGCCAGATCTCAAGATTAAAGGGAGGTACTGTGCTCGTAATATTGGAATGGAAACCAACTGTATTTACAAGCATATCCGTTCCAATCCATTCCATATCATAAACGCATTCGACAATACTGTTATCATACCAGATATCCATCGGGATTTGCCAGTCTGTAATTTCCTGATTTCCAACTTGAATGATAGACACACCGATCCCCACCTGAGGTGATGTGGTTGATGGACCTGAACCTGATCCATTGTAGGGTGTTACTGTGTAGCAATATACTCCCGGAGCCGGAACTGATGTGTCCTGCCAACTTGTCATGGAACCTGCTACGTTGAATGTTGCGCCGTCTGAACGTTCGATGTCGTAACCCGTAACGCCGGCGAAATAGCCGCCATGGAATCCTGTAGTCGGATTTGTCCAGTCGAGTTGAGCGATCAAAGTTGTAGTACTCACATCAGTTAGAGTAAGATTAGTTACGGCATTAGGAATATCTTGTCCCACCCAAACAGTCACAGTTGCGGGAATACCTTCACCAACATCGTTAGAACCAACAACTTTGTAAGTATATTGGCCAGCAGAGGGTACAGACATATCCGTATAATTTCCGGCTGCACCAATAGTAGGATTAGTATCGGTATAGATCAAATCTTCTCCCCGATAAACCCGCATCTCATCAAGATCGGTTAGAGGATCACCGTTCACCTGTAAAGTAGGACAGGTCCAGCTTATGGTTGCTTGCAGTAAGCCGGTTGCATTGGGAGTAACCGTCACATTTGTGGGTGCGCCCGGAGCCAAAGGATCTGCAGATACTGCTAATTCATAGCAGAATACCTGATCAGGAACTCCCTGTTGTAATCCACCGAGTGTAACGTAACCGGCTTCATATTCTGTGGTTAAGAATAAACCACCGGCAATTCCACTGGGGTCGGGTAATTCAAGTTGAACATTATGGGTAACTCCGGTCATTGTATAAGTTAGAGCATCCATCTGATGTATAAGCTGGGCTGCGCCAGCTCCGGCTCCCTGGTCAAAAATCCAAAGATATGGACCGCCGCTGGTCACATTATCATAAGCAAAACCATAAGTTGCAGATAATCCGCAGTTGAAGGTAGCTATGGTTGTGCCGTCATGACCAATCAGACCAACCGGATCTGCAAAGTTAGAAACAAAGAACGCATCAAGATCTTCATTATAGGCAATAGCTCTAACTGCCACAGATGAACTGATGGAAGCAACTAAGGTGTGAGCATCAAAATCCATTTCATAGATCACGTTACCAGCATTACCACCATAGAAATGAGTTCCGTCATAGGCAAGATCACGAAGACCGGTTACTCCGGGTATCGAGAATGCCTCAACTAATACACCATTGATGTCGTATTTGTGGATCAGGTTGGAAGCCCAGCGGGTTGTATAGAAGTATGTTCCATCAAATTCTGATCCGGCATTTCCGGCTGCGCCGGATGCGGCTGTGGCATCAAAGCTGAACTGAAGATCCCACATTTCATCTGTTAAAGATAATCCGGAATTGTGATTGCTCACATTCGGGCTAATATCGCGAACAGGAATTTCTACCTTTTCCAGATAAGCGAATAAGCCAATGCTAACTGACAACATTAACAAAATTACAAATAACTTCTTCATTTTTTTCTCCTTTCCCAAAAAAAAAATAGATTTTTAATTAATGCACTTTTCAAAAACCAGATTGCGATAGTAACGGTAACTTTTTAAAAAACTTGCTTAAGAAATTTAACTCTCTCATTTGATTCTACCCAACTCTTTTTATTAATTCCGAATCATAATATTCTTCAGAATTTGGTAACATAAACTGAATATCGGAAAAAATTTGTCAAATATAAAATCACTTTTCTCAAAAATTCTCTTATTTGCCATTGTTGCCAAAAAAATAAAAAACAGATTACGATATTAATTATTATTTTGAGCTAATACCATGTAAAGCGATTAGTTATTCGCTTTATTAAATTTATCACTTATGTTACTTTATCTATAATTTATAGACTTTTTTACAAACTTTGGCTGACTTTTGTTTTGCAAACTATTTTGTCAAATAGATTCACTAAGAAAATAAAGAACCGAATTTATTTGCTCTCTTCTTTAAACATGAAGACTTCATCTCCATTTTTCTGCATTCCCAATTCACGGGCTTTTTTTTCCCAGATACTCCTGTCGTGTTCCAGCTTTTTGTTCTCTTCCTGCAAGCGTTGATTTTCCTGAATCATAGTTTCTAAATCCGCCTTGACTATTTCCAGTTTTTGTTTGGTACGATATCGCCTGTAGTAGCTGGCGCTATCAATGAAGGCAATATAGATAATCAGCAGAAAAATGATGCTGTAAAAAATTATATCTTTTTTTTTCAATTTCATAGATTCACCTATTTGCAAAATTTATTGATAATTGAGGATGATGGTCTGTTCTTCTGTAAAATCATTTTCAGTCAATTTTATGATGTTTGAATCGATTTGTCGGAAATCGGAGATTAGCTGGAGATAGGCTTCTTTTTTCGCGATGGGAAAATCTAATACATCGGTTTTGTAATGCATTGGAAAGACGATTTTGGGCTGAATCTTATCCACGATCTTTTTAGCTGCAACTGCATCTATCGTGTAATATCCTCCAATCGGAATGAAGAGAACATCGATCTTTCCAAGTTTGGAAATCATTTCTTCATCCAGATCGTGCCCCAGATCGCCGCAATGCAGGAAGGTTTTCCCGGACAACTCAAATTTAATCAACAGGTTTTTTCCTCTTCTGGTTCCACCCGCTTTATCGTGGTAAGTGATGAAAGAATTAATTTTAACATTCCTGATAATAAATTCACCTTCTTCTTTCACTATTTTGAAATCACCACCGATCAGGCTAAAATTATTATGATCGTAATGATTATGCGAACTTAAAACAATATCCGCCGTTGCATTCTGCGGCATGGGATAGCCAATATCAGTGAAGGGATCGGCGATGATGGAGACCGAATCATTCCAGATCTTCCACATGCTGTGACCGAACCATTTCACATTTATCATGGCATCCTCCGTGAAATATACTCTTTCCTCACTTCACAAGGTGAGTTTTAAAAATTCATTCATTTGAATCAAGAAAAAAATCATCTTAATACTAATTTTGCCAGCCAACTTTTCTTCACATAAACCACGCTATACGGACACATTTCGTGGCAGCACATGCACTTGATGCATTTACTATAATCTATCTCAGGATGCAAATCTCCCTTTCCCAGTTTCATAGCCTGCACCGGACAGCTGTCCACACAAATCCGGCACAAACGGCAACCATCTCTAAAATCCGGATAAACCTGAAAATACTTTCGGAAAATATTTTTTAGAAAGCCGGGAGAATAAGCCAGGATTTTTACGATTATTTTCACTTTCTGGATTTTCACTTTTGGGAATTTGAAATTTTTCCATTCTTCATCAGTTTCAATATCTTCAGGTTTCAGACCATCAGCGATCAAAGCAGGATAAATATACTCTATATTTTGCGGTTTAAAACCCATCATGGAAGCAGCCACATAATCCAGCGCTGCAGCCGATTCGCTGGCAAACATCACTCCGAAATTACGGGGAATTCCCGCCGATGGTCCTTCGCCTTCCATGCCCAGAATTCCATCCATAATATTGAAAGTGATCTTTTCATGCACAGTTTCATAAAGAGTGGAAATGACTTTTCCAAAACCGACATGATCGGGATTTTCCTTGTGATAATCCAATTTTTTAAGTCCGGGAATCAAACCGTAAAAATTTTTAACAGCTCCGGTATAAGACATCAGACTGTGGGTTTTGTATTTACACACATTGATCACGGCATCCGCATCCCAAAAATATTTGGATGTATTGAACGTCATGTTCCCTGTTTTGGATTCATGAATTCCACCTTCGCTGAAATTGAGGAGTGTGACAGCGAATTTTCCCGCAAGATCCTGCAATCCTGTTACCTGCCAGACTCTTTTCGTGGGAATTGTGCCACCCGAACTGTCTCCGATCCACACGGTTTTCTTTTTTTCCAATAAGATCGAAATCAGTGCTTCCAGAACTACCGGATGCGTTGTAACTGCTTTTTCCGGCGGGAATGCTCCTAATAAATTCGGTTTGAGCAGGATTTTTTGCTTTCCTTCCAGTTTATCCCAAAGCGGTAGAGATAGAAGGAATTCTCGGATTTTATCAAAATCGTAATTCTCGATTTTTTCGATATGAACTTTAATCTCAACCCCCTCAGTCCCCCCCCTTTTCAGGGGGAGGTGCTTGTTCCTATGGTCTCCGTTGGAACTTATATTCTCCGCTCCAGCGGATGATTTGTTATTACTCCCACGACTGAAGTCATGGGCTGTAATTAATTACTATCCGAAAGCTTCTATCGATGCTTCTTCCAGTCAGCTTTGGAAAAGTTTCTTTCACTCTTTCGACCCCTTAATCCCCTATCCAGGGGAGAATTCAAAAACCTTGAAAAGGATTATAAGATTCTTCTTCCTCTAAACCTTTTCAACGGTTTTCGCTGAATTCATTCCAACCGTTCCAAAGGTTGATAACCGTTCGGAAGGTTTCAACATTTTTGAACATCAACCTTGCGAAGGCCGAAAAAACAAGAAGTCCGAAAACCTTCGCAAGGTTTTACTTGAATTGTTCACTTTATCGCCTCATCCCCAATGAAATATTCAGCAAGCTGAATTTCACGGGGTAAACCGACTTCATCCCGAAAGCGTTCGGGACCACCTTCTCCAGCGGAGAAGGATGTGTCTTCAAATGTTTAAAACTCTTTTCCCTCTCCTTTTGGGAGGGCAGGGTGGGGCAAATTCTCAATTTTTAATCTTCAATTTTCAATCACTTAAACTGTTCCATACCGCTGAAATCACGATATGGATCAAAACTTTCCAGCATTCTTGTATCATCAACAGTCAATTCATTTGTGACGATGCGAGTGACCAATTCACCCAAACCCGGTCCCAGCATGAAACCTTGTCCGCACATGCCGATGGCATTCACCAGATTCGAAATTTCTCTGGTTTTACCAACTATTGGAAAACCATCCGGCGTCATGGGATATTGTCCCCGCCAGGTACGACGAACTTTCAGATTTTTGAGACGAGGATACAATTGCACCATGCGTTTCGCACAAAGCGGTAAAAACTCAGAGGTCGAATCGTTATCCACTCCCAGGATCGGCGGATCGGGAGTGATGCAAAACACAACCTGACCTTCATTATTTTGATAGAAATAGTAATTCGCAGAACCAGGAGCTTTGCGCATATCCACCACCATCGGTTCGAAGAATCTGCTCACCGGTTCTGTGATGCCGGCTTCGTGATTATCAGGAAATACCGGCAGATCCAATCCAACCAATTCACCAATTTCCCGGGCATAATTTCCAGCAGCATTGATCACAAAATCTGCGGAATATTTTCCTTTATCAGTAATCACTTCCACGATTTTGCCGTCTTTCTGCTTCAGATCGATCACTTTTTCATGGAATTTATAATCCGCACCATATTCCAGACTTTTAAAATAGAAAGCATTCATCGAAAGAAGAGGAGAAGCTGAACCATCTTCGGGAGAAAATGTCGATCCTCTCAAGCCTTCCATATTTATTCCCGGAACGAGTTCGTTGTATTCGTGTGGTGAAACCCATTTGATGTTCAAGCCAAAAGAATGCTGGATTTTCATCAGGTCTTTCAACTTTTTTTCATCAGCTTCATTGTAGGCGGGATAGCTGTAGCCATTGGACAGCCAGCCAATATCGTCCCCGTGAATTTCCTGCCAGGTAGAAAATAATGCGATGCTGCGCTGGCAGACTTTTATTTTACCGAAATCGGAATGAGTAGCTCGAATGCCGCCGATCGCTTTTTTGTTATCCTGCTGTCCCGGTGAAGCGAGAGAATCGAGCACCAGAACTTTCAATTTCCTGGCTGCCAGAGTCATGGCTGTGGGAATGCCCACCGAACCGGCGCCGATGATAATTACATCATAATTATTCATCTTTGCCTCCTTCGGCAAATTTGCCCATCGGCACTTCCACAAAGAGCGGTCGCCTGGTATTTTTTTCTACATCTGAAAGTGGAATGCCTTCCTGGCGGAAAATCTGCTTGATCAAATTATCGCAGGTTTTGGAACCGCAAGGTCCCATTCCGGCCCGGGTAATCGCTTTGATCTGATTCAAATCACGCACACCTTTTTTGATCAACTCACGAATTTCATCTGCCGAAACTCTTTCGCACAAACAGACCATTTCAGCTTCGGAGATGCCTTTTTTGGTGGATTTTTTATCTGTTTCGCTGGAAATTTCATCTGCCTGGATTTGGAAAGAAACGACTTTTTTGGCAATATCTTTGGGGACTTTTATATCCACCAATTGGGTGCGATTATTGGTCTTAACATCTACTACTTTTATAATTGGAAAAATACCCAGTGAATTTCCGTCGATATCAACACATTCTACTGCATCGTTTTCTTTAACAGGATGATTGGATACTTCGTATGGAACGGTGATGCTGGGATTTTCGGCATCTTTACGAAAATCAACCAGAGTTATTGCCAATCCCGGACAGATCGCCACGCATTTGCGGCAGCCGATGCATTTTCCTTCATACTCCGGTAAGCTCATGATCGGATCACCGCTCATATTGATGGAACCAGTGGGACAGACCGTGCTGCAGGGATTGCAGGGAATTTCCTGAACGCAGTGAATGACCGGCATCACTCCACTATTATTTTCAGGAACTTTCATCGGAATGATCTTGCCTGGTTCGGATTTGAGAATTTTCGCTTTTTCATACCAGCTTTCCGGAATATCACCGACATCTGCGCCGATTTCTTTGGCGATTTTCAGACCAACGATCTTACCATTGAACATGGCAGAGGAAGCTTCGGCAATTTCCAGTGCATCTCCGGCTGAGAAAACTTTTATCCCGGCAGTTTCGGCTTCTTCCACGAATTCATTCACGGATTCCAGGCCAACCGCAATTAGAACCGTATCACATTCAAAGGTCTTTTCCGTTCCAGCGATAGGTTGGAAATTCTTATCAATCAGGCAGATCGTTACCGATTCCACCGATTCTTCTCCATTTGCCTTCAGAACAGTGTGAGAAGTGTAGATCGGAACACCCAAACGTTTCAGTTTATCGGCATGAACTTTGTACCCACCGCATTTCGGCAGAGCTTCCACCAAACCCACTACTTCGATTCCAGCTTGCAAAGCATGATAACCGGCAATGAGACCGACGTTTCCACCACCAACGATGAAGAGCTGTTTTGTCGGACGCACCAAATCTCGATTTACCAATGTTTGGAAAGCGCCGGCACCGTAAACACCAGAGAGCGTATTGCCTTTGAAACGCAGAAATTTTTCGCGCGCTCCGGCCGCATTTAAAATGATTTTCGGCTCGACCAGTTTGTACACGCCATTCTTTATAATTCCGACTTTTTTATCTTTGAACACGTAAAGCGCTGTGCTGTTCGTCCAGACATCGACATTTTCGTTTTTCAGCACGGTTTCGGCCAGCATTTTGCCGATGTCGTTGCCGCGGGTTCCGGCATAGGAATCTTCCACCGAACCGAAGAATTTGTGCGTCTGCAAAACCAGTTTGCCACCCAATTTATTTTTATCATCCACCAGAAGTGTTATTACTCCATTTTCACCCAATTGAATTGCTGCCGAAAGCCCGGCCGGACCGCCGCCGATGATGAGAACTTCATAACTCAAACTTTCGATGTTACCCGTTTTTACAGGTTCAGCCAAATCCGGTAAAATGGGCAAGCCTTCCACGCTTTTCACCTGCATATTTTCCTTCACTTCCGTCATGCAGGATTTCACCGGCACGCCGTCAGCGATCACGGTGCATTTGGCGCACTGGCCGTTGGCGCAATAGATTCCCTGGGCGCTGCCATCTTTGTGATGATGACCAAAAATCTTGATCCCATTGGCAAATAAGGCCGAAGAAATCACTTCTCCTTCATAGGCAAAAAGCTGCTTTCCATTCCATAAAAAAGGAATGGACCGTCGTTCGGGAACAGGCAAAATTGGATGTTCTTTTATCCGATTATCCACTATTAACTACCCCTTCAATTTTATTATTATTTTGCCTTTTAAAAATTTTGGCAAGGATTCAATGTCAAGCAAAAGGTTAGATTTCGACCTTCGGAAATGATACGATTTTTCAGCTTGACACAAGAGAGATGAGTTTATGAACTTTCCACATAAAGATATGGTTCTTTGCTACTTCGCCTATAATTAATTTTTAGGTAGGAAGTGGGAAAGATTTTCAATTTCCGAATGCACGAAGTTCTTTGGAAGGATGATAATATGAATAAAGTGCCATTCCGAAGCTTATCTGCTTGCTTTTCTTATGTAGAAGATTCGGAAGGATGAATTGGAGTTTTCTTTCCGAATCTTAGTAAAAGTTTTTCTCTGTAAGAAGCTTAGGTAAGGCAGTTATCAAACTTCCGAATGTGCGCAGCTCTTCGGAATGTTTGTTGTGTTTTCTAACATCCGGAAGAATCCCGAAACGAGTTCGGGATGCATTCCGAAGTTAAAAATAATGGAATTTATATGAATAAAATCGAAGCAAATCTCGTTGATATAATTTCTACAGAGATTTTTCCAGCCAGGTTATTTTGGGAAGAAGGTCGAATCTGCAAAATTGAAAAGATCAACAAAAAAATGAAAAATTGCCTAATTCCTGGCTTTGTCGATGCGCACATTCATATTGAAAGCTCACTGCTGACACCGGTTGAATTCGGTAAGAAAGCTGTTCAACATGGAACGGTGGCAGTCGTGGCCGATCCGCATGAAATCGCTAATGTTCTTGGAATTGAAGGTGTGAAATTCATGATCGAAAATGGCAAAAGATCACCGTTGAAATTCTTTTGGGGAGCACCATCCTGCGTTCCAGCCACTACCTTCGAAACCAGCGGTGCAGAATTAGGACAAGCCGAAATTGAAGAACTGCTGAAAATGAACGAGATCACCCATTTATCTGAAATGATGAATTACCCGGGAGTTATTTTTGGTGATGAAATCGTTCTAAAAAAAATCGAGATCGCCAAAAAACTGTACAAACCCATCGACGGTCATGCTCCGGGTTTATCGGGAGAAGATTTGAAGAAATATGTGAAAGCTGGAATTTCCACTGATCATGAGTGTTTTACTCAGCAAGAAGCTCTGGAAAAACTGGCTTTGGGCATGAAGATCCTGATCCGCGAAGGCTCTGCGAGCAAAGAATTTGATGAATTGATCCCCATTGCCAAAAATAATTTTAATAACTGTCTGTTCTGCAGTGATGATCTGCATCCGCACGATTTGCAGAAAGGACATATTAATCTGCTCGTGAAGCGTGCCTTAAAATCGGGTTTGGATATTTTCAAAGTTCTAAAAATGGCAAGCCAAAATCCTGCGAAACATTATAAACTCGAGATTGGATTGCTGCAAATTGGTGATCCGGCAGATTTCCTGGTGGTGGATGATCTGCAGAATTTGCATATTTTGGAAACTTACATCGATGGCGAACCAACAATTGAATACACAGATGATCAATTTGCGGTTGAAACGAAAAATAAATTTAATACAAAACCAAAAACAATCGAAGATTTTCAGATTCCGGCTAAAACTGGGAAAATTAGAATAATCGAAGCAAAAGACCGCAGGTTGATCACTGGCAGTAAACTTGTAAAACCTCTCATCAGAAATGGATTTGCGGTTGCCGATCCGAAACGGGATTTGTTGAAGATTGCCGTTGTAAACCGTTATCAAAACGTTAAACCAGCACTTGGATTTATTCATGGTTTCGGTTTAAAATCGGGAGCAATTGCTTCTTCTGTGGCTCATGATTCTCATAATATTATTGCCATTGGAGTTGATGATAATTCTGTGCTGAAAGCCGTGAATACTCTTATTGCAAACAAAGGTGGAATTTGCACTGTCGATGCTGATTCGGCAGAAATATTGCCGCTCCCCATCGCTGGAATTATCAGTGATAAAAGTTGCACTGAGGTTGCCGAGAAATATGAAATCCTGGAAGAAAAAGCAAAGGATTTAGGCTGCAAACTGACGGCTCCTTTCATGACGATGTCTTTCATGGCTCTTTTAGTAATTCCAGAACTTAAAATGAGTGATAAAGGACTTTTTGACGGAACTAAATTTGAGTTTGTGGATTTGTGGATAGATTGATTAACAATTAACAAAAACGAACAAAAGCAGGGACAAGATTAGCCGCTAAGGGAACGAAGGAAGCACTAAGAAAAAAATGTCTTTCTGAGGAATTCTTTTAGCTTTTCACTCGAAGAATCTCATACACTTCTATAAGCTTCACATCTTCCAAAAGCATGAACCACGAATAGCACGAAAAGGCACAAAAGGTTTGTCTCGTTTGTTTCAGGAGTTTATTAATTCTACGCTTTATCCCCTCTCCTTTGGGGAGGGCTGGGGTGGGGCGAGAAAGAAGATTAAGTTTCATTTATTTAACCACGAATAGCACGAATTGACGCGAATAGAAGCTCACGGATTAACATGAAAGGAAACTTACTTCCTGCGGATTCTTGCACTCCCTTCTCATGTAAGTGTCGGCTTTCGTAGAAAACGATACCTTCTCTTTCAGCTTGACTATGGAGAAGGTCCGGGGATAAGGTCGAAAAACCTATTTCAACATCATTATCTTCTTCGCAGTCTCTTTGCCGTCCAGTTCAAGTTTGACCACATACTGACCGCTGGAAACAAGTTTTCCAAAAGCATCTTTACCATTCCAGTTGATATTGAAAGTTCCTTTATTTGTGAAAGCATCCAACAAAGTTTTCACTTTCTGGCCTTTTATGTTGTAAATTGCCAGTTCAATTTTTCCTGATTCTGCCAGTTCAAGTTTTATTGTTGTTGTGGGATTAAACGGGTTTGGATAATTTGATATTTTTGTTTGAGTAATCGGTGTGATTTTTTCTTCCTGAACTGAGACTGAATCCTGCCATTCATAAGCTCCCATATCGATCATACCGTTAACAATGCGTGGATTACCTGCAAGATCGTATTCCGGCAGTTCGATTCCTGGTGGCAGATCTAATGTGCCAGCATCGATGCAGGGAGATGTGCTCTGCAGATAGTATGGATAATCTCCTGTATTCAGCCAGAGCGGGTCTTCGTCCAGGTTACCGGTTAGCCAGTTGACTGTGTTCCAGGAATAGTTATTTACAATTCCTGCTTCACCACCGGCAATTAAGGAATTTTGAATATTAACCGTTGCCGGAGAATTGGAAATCTCATTATCAATGTAAATCTCTCCAGGAAAATTTCCGTATAAAATTGAATTATAGATATTTGCCACCGAACCTTTACTGCTATATTGAAATGTTATTACTCCTCCATTTCCCGGACTGGAATTATCACCTATAGTGCAGTTAACTAAATTTAAATTTACACTATCTCCCAGAACAATACCGGCAGATGTTTCCAGCCAGTCGCTTTGAGTCTGAATGTTTTCAGTGAGTTCCAAGTTTGTTATATTTACATTCATGGGACGAGTTCCAGACATGCCGAACATAAGTTGTGGACGTGAATCCGATGATATACTTGCAGGATTGTATTGGAGATTTGAATTAATGTAGACATTGTTAATAGAAACAACTTGGTTATCATTTAATCCATTCAATGCATTCAACATAGGACTCAAATTGTTATAGGAATATATATTTTCAATATCCAAACCCATACCATATAACTCTAAATGATTCATTATTCCGTTACAGTTAGTATATGATAGATTGTTTAATGATAGAAATTTATTTAATTTTTGAGTAGCGGAAATATATATCGACGTAGAGAAACCGGAACCTAACGCTCCATTTATAAAAGTTATATTATTTATGGAATAATTTTTTTCACTATGACTATCGAAAATATGATTGTAGTTATTTTCAGCATCCAGTATAGTAAATTCCATAGATTCACCTTCCAATGAAATATAACTTCTCATGCAAAGTGGAAAATGTTGGTTATTTGTACTAGGAGAATAAGTACCATTTGCCAGATGTATTGTATTGTGATTTATACTATCCGGCTGCACTAATGAAAGCGCAAAGTTAATAGTTGCCAATGGTTCTGCAGGAGTTAAACCACTATTGTTATTATCACCATTAGTAGCTACAAATAGATCTGCATTTATAGGCTCTAATTTGGCATTTTGAGAACTGAATGTTAAATCATTTAAGGGATGTCCTACGCTGGAATAATTCCAGATAAAATATCCATCCGGTTCAGCTACAGTGAATGTATCAACAATAACTTCCATAAGTGGATTACCATCTCCTTTGGAAATCTCACATCCGCAAGCAGCATAGTTGAAATATATATTACATAATTCATTTTCATTAAAAATCACCAATGTATTACCTACAGCTAATCCACCTCCACCATAGATAGCAAAATTATTTCTGATAGTAACTCCAAGTAAATATATTTCTGAACCTATACCACAAATTCCCCCACCAGAAAATGCTGAATTATTATCAATGATACAATGCTTGATATTTGGTTGCGAATCTTTTATTAAAATTCCACCGCCATATTTTCTTCCGCTTGAAGAATATGTACTGCCATTTCCATTTGTTAACGTGAATCCGCATAAAAATGTTGTATCATTTTCTCCAGATTTAATTCGTACACAGCTACCGCTTTGATTACCGTCTATAATAGTTTGGTTAATGTATTGCTCATCTCCGGTTAATAAATATAAACTGCCAACAGTTATGTTTTTGCCATTGAAGTTAATGTTTTCAAAATAAGTACCTGGATATGCGAGAACTGTATCAGCATCCATCGAAGCAATGATTCCTTCCTGGATTGTAGTGAAATCGCCAGTGCCATCGAGTTTGATGTGCCAGGTTGTAGCAATTAGCAACGAACAAACACTAACAAAAGTAAGCAAAATAAAATATCTAATTTTCATAATACCTCGAACTCACCCCAACCCCTCTCTTCAAACCAAGAGAGGGGCTAAAGCAAGCAATTGTTACAGTTATTTCAGCAACAACATTTTCTTCGTCAGTTCCAGATCATTGGCTTTAAGCTTGTACAGATACAAACCGGAACTAACTTTTTTACCATTATCATCTTTGCCTCCCCAAACTACAGAATGCTGGCCTGAAGCAAACCGACCGCTGACAAGTTGTCTTACTTTCTGCCCTTTCAGATTGTAAACGATAAGCTCAATCTCCTGATCCTGTGGTAAAGAAAATGAAATGTTCGTTTCAGGATTAAAGGGATTTGGATAATTATCATGCAACTGAATAGCTCCGATTACAGGTGTTTCGTTTTGTAGCTCGCCTAAACTTCCAAACCTGATAATTGAATATGGCTGGCAACCGGCAATTAAGCTTCGTTGTTCAAAGATTCCTTCATCTTCATTAAATACATGGTAACTTATAACTTCTTCAATTGAACGATTATTAGATACTACTTCAAAATTGTAAGGAATCTGATCTCGGGATGAGTTATCTACATAAACCAGGATCTGCTCGCAGGTATCTTGAACTGTAACAGCACCCACGCATACCGAATCTTGAAATACGCCGATCTCAACGATATTTTCCGGAATGCCCAGAACATCGATCACTTCATAATCCGGTTGTTCCTCGCAAATAAAGTTTTCTGTAGTGGATCGTTCATAACCTTCTGCCGTTTCAGCACCGGTTGACCAATGGAATCCGGAAATCTCTTCCGAGAACTTCACTTCATAACCTTTTCCATATTCCAAAGCACGCATGGTTAAGCTGGGTTTATGGCCAATGATCACATCTCTGTCATTGATCGGTTGTGGTCCGTAATACCATTCTTCTGCTTTTACTTCTTCCACATATTCCCAGAATTCACCGAAAGCAACATCCATATCCTGTGTTTGCGGTAACCAATATCCCAACCAATGGTATGTCCCGGCTGCCAATTCCTCTCCGGTTGGGAAAGTATAATCCGGATCTAAACGTGTACCGGGAATTACCGTTATCCAGTCGTCTTCAGGATCAACATCAATTTTATAAAGGTCTGTACTGTAAATGTCATAAGCAGGAGGACTCCATTGGTAAGGATTAGATATATAATGTAACCAGTTACCAACATCCCGCATATCCAAAAGAGAAATATCCTCAAAATCCTGAATAGTTTCGAAGATGGGGACGATATCCTTTTCCTCGTTAATTGTTTCGTCGCGTTCCAGGCGTGGGAAGGATTCCCAGTTCCAGCCGCTAGAGAAATGTTTATCAAAATCAAAGAAATCATGATATACAACAGGATCGTCATCTCGTGATAATATCACAAAATCAAATTGATCTAATCCGTTATCTAATTCAGATCGTGTTTTTACCGTATAACTATTATTGTCATTTTCCTGCCAGGAAAGCAAATGATGATCCCAAGAATTTCCACCATTTCTGAATAAGTAAAGTGTTTCCCCATCTGTGAGTACAAAATTGACTACATTATGCCAAACCGGATCAATATAATATGGTGTTCTAAATTCTTCTTCTAGATCAATTTCACCACCAGTCACAGGTATAGTAGCAGTTAATGCTTTTTGGACTCCCGATAATATATCACCATTACTTTCCATGATATTTTTCATAATCCAGTGAAACAATACTTCACTATCAATTAACTGGTTGCAGGCAGGATTACCGTTATTGGTATTCCACCAATTCGAAGGATGATTTGACAATGAAAACCAATTTGATCCTCCCAATTCGGTATAAAGTGCTAATTTTATATCATTATCAATACCACCATTATGCATAAATTGAAAGGTTGTATTGATGTCATAGATGAAACGAAAAGGGTGATTGCCTTTTGCAGTATCGCTTCTTCTATCATGACCAAGAACAATTGCCACGTCATTAGCATCAAGTTTTATTGCGTCTCGTGCTGCTTCCATCGGTCCCGTATACAAATTATAATAATAATTATTGCTGTTTATATTCTGAGCAGTCACATACCAAGCTTGAGCGCTATAGAAATTTAGACTACAACTTGTTGTATTTATAGTTGGAAAGATGCCATTTCCGTCTATATAAGTAACTCCATATCCATCAGGATTTGTTGATGCGGACGAATAAGCAATTAAAAAATCAATAAATTCGTCAGGATCATCATAGCTACCTGAACCCGTATTAAGTGTAGAAATGCTGTAACCAGCTTTAGCGATCATCGCAGCCATATCACAATCGGCAAACACAACACTTACGCAAAGCATAAGCAGTGTAACAAGAATTATCTTTTTCATCTTTTCCTCTCATTTTATCGGTTAGAATTTTTCGGTTTCCGAAAAATTCGGGTTAAAATAAAATATACAAAACTAATTACTCGGGAAATATAATGGAATTCCTGTTTTCTCTGCGATCCAAAGAACCAACCGCAGAGACAAGTTTAGGAAATTTACACTTCCCGATTTGGAATAGAAGTCTGTGTTTTTTGCTTCTGCGGAGAATCGCTGTTTCTTCATAAGGCTTTGCTTTATATTGTTTTACGTGGTTTTTCTGGGGCGGGGGGGGCAGAACTATTTTGATTCTGAATAACGTGCCTCAAAATCTCATTAAATGCCATTCTCTTCCCCTTTTTAAATTTAATGATGCGAACTTTGCTTTTTGGCAGATTGCTGTCAAACGATTTGTTGGATTGCTCGTCTCGTAGAGTCCACATTGTTTCGCTATCGTCTCGAAAGCCTTAAAATGAAAAATCCGATCGGGACGATCAGCAAAAACATCAAGTTTACCAAACCTTCTTTCAAATTATCTGCAAATAAGTTTGGACAGTTTCTTTTTTCTTCAAAATCTCAAATTAAAAATTCTCCAATCGTAAATCTGAAATCAATATTTTCCAAAAATATGTTTTGACAAAGAAGATTCGACCTTCCTTCTTATGGCAGTCGGATGAAAAGTGCTAGAGGGAATGTGAATTATGGTGTCGTTATTGCTAATCTGTTCCAAAAAATATGTTTGACAGCATTTCGTACCCCCAAAAAATCACTCCACTAAACGAAAGGCGTGACTGACTTTGATTCCTAAACGAAAAATACGGTGAACTAAAAAACATTAAAAAGGAGTCTTTATGAATTTAGAAATTAGCGGTGCCTGGGTAGTAACTCCCACCGACGACACTATTCGAGTTGAGAAAAAAAATCTCTATGTAAAAGATGGGAAAGTACTTTTTTCCAAACCTTTTGAAAAAGCTGACAAAATCATCGATGCAACCAACAAAATTCTTTTCCCGGGATTGGTGAACGCGCATCATCATATCTATTCCACTCTATCTAAGGGAGTTCCCTGTGAAGTTCCTTTCGTAAATTTCGAAGGAAATTTGAAGCAACTCTGGTGGACATTGGATCATTCTTTGAACAAGGAAGATATGGTTCTCTCCACTGCCATCGCCGCCAAAGATTCGCTTAAAAACGGAGTCACTACTATTTTTGACCATCATATTTCCGGTTACACCGAAAACGCCCTGACTGATATGGCGGAAGTTTTCGATGCTTACGGAATAAGTGGCACACTGGCATTCGAACTTTCCGACCGGAACGGAGAGGAATTTTTCCAAAAATCTTTAGCTGAAAATGTCCGTTTTGCCAAAGCTCAGAAAGGCAAGTCGGTACAGGGTATGATCGGCCTGCATGCTTCCTTTACTTTATGTGATGAAAGTTTACAGAAGATTGCTGACGCTTCTGAAGATTTCCCGATTCACGTGCATGTGGCGGAAGGTGAAATTGACGGTGTGCAATGCTTTGAAAAATACGGCAAAGGCCTGATCGAGCGCTTTGAAAGTTTTGGTCTTTTGCGAGATAATTCGCTGCTGATCCATTGCAGTAATCTCACTGAAAAAGATGTGGAAATCCTGAAAAAAAGAAACGTGTTCATCGTCCAGGCTGTAGATTCAAATATGAATAATGCCTTGAATGTGGGTAATATTTCCAGGTTTATTGCGGAAGGAATAAAAACAACGGTCGGCACGGATGGTATGCATTCCAGCACCATGAAAGCTTATAAGAATTCCATGATTTTCACCAAATATCTCAACCAAACTCCCGATATGGGCTATGGCGAAATGCAGGCTCTATTCCTGAACAGTTTCAAACTTAAAAAAGCTTTCGGGTTACCTCTGGGCGTGATCGAAGGCGAGCCGGCCGATATCGCAATTTTCGATTATGAACCAACCACACCTTTCAACACCGATCAGTTCCTGGGTCATTTCATCTTTGGCATCACCGAATCCATCTGTCAATACGTGATCAAGAAAGATGAGATCCTGCTGGATGATTTTCATGTGACGAAAGATTTATATCGGGATTTATTTAAACGAAGTTGGGAGATTTCAAAGAAGATGTTTGAGAGATTTGAAGAAAATAAGAAGTTGTATAATTAGCCACGAAGGCACAATGGCACAAAGGACACGAGGTAATCTAAAATGAAGAAATTCTATGAACCACTTCCACAAAAAACAGAAGATATTGCCAGCAAAATTATTAACGCTGCAATGACGGTTCATAAAAATCTTGGACCTGGCTTATTGGAAAGAGTTTATGAAGTTTGTCTTTGTCATGAGTTAAAGGGTTCTGCATAATAGAGTGTTTTTGAAATTAATTGCCCCACCCCAGCCCTCCCCAAAGGAGAGGGAAAATAGTGGGTTTAGACAATTGGAAGTTTCATTTCCTTCTCCTTTGGAGAAGGTGGCTGAGCGAAGCGAAGTCGGTTTACCCCGTGAAATT
>JAUSOT010000178.1 GCA_030656075.1 Candidatus Cloacimonadales bacterium | reverse complement strand
CCTTACGAAGGGGAGCAGAATTGAGAGAAACCTCTCTTGATCTCCCCTTACGAAGGGGAGCAGAATTGAGAGAAACCTCTCTTGATCTCCCCTTACGAAGGGGAGCAGAATTGAGAGAAACCTCTCTTGAACTCTCCTTATAAGAAGGAGCAGAATTGAGTTTTTGAAACTGATTAAATTTAAGTTGGAATGAACTACTCTCTAAATTAAATTCACATTCTTTAATTTGAAAATCAGCAAGGTCGAATGAAATGCTATATTTGTTAGATTCAATTTTATTATAAAATTCTTTTCCGACCGGATCATCGATATTCAGAAGCGAAATTCCATTATTCATCTGAACTTGTTCAAAAAGTTTGAATTTAGCTTCAGCATAATCCTGTAAATCAGTGTGAAAGTCGAGATGATCCTGGGTGAGATTGGTGAAAAGAGCCGCATCGAAATGTAAACCGTAAACGCGATCCAGAGCGAGAGCATGTGAAGATACTTCCATCACCACAAATTCAACATTTTCCTCCACCATTTTTTCAAAAATCCGGTTCAGATCAAAAATATCCGGCGTGGTTCGTTCCGATTTGTATTGGCTGCCGTTGATCGCAAATCCCAGCGTTCCAATCAAACCGGTTCGTTTGCCGTTTCTGCGCAGGATTTCTTCCGTCAAACTGGCGATGGTTGTTTTGCCGTTCGTGCCGGTAATGCCGATCAATTTGAATTTTGAAGTCGGATCAGCGAAAAACAATTTTCCCAGAACAGCCGCAGCTTTCCGGTAATTCTTTACAACGATTTGCTGATAATCCTGCTCCAGTTTTTTTTCAACGATAAACAGAGCTGCGCCGTTGTTAAATGCTTTCTCTGCAAAAGCATGACCATCAGAAACGAAACCTTTGATGCAAACGAAAACATCATTCTTTTCGATCAACCTGGAATCGGTTTCGATCTTGCTGTATTCGGCTTGTTCATCGATTCTGCTCGCTGAAATGAAAAGATTTTCTGCTTCCAGAGCAGCTATGATCTGCGAATATTTTATCGTGCTTTTATCACGCATCTTTCACCAAATTTAATTTTAGTTCCGGGTGGAATGGATTGTGAAAAAATTGAGCCGCTCCCATCCACAACCAGCCTGATATTCTTTTTGTTTGCCAATGCTATTGCCTTGCGCAAAGTCATGCCTTTCAGGTTCGGCATAGCATAATCAAACACGTCCACAACTTCATCTTTCTCTGCGGTGTCAAGGATTACGATGACGCTTTCTTTTTTATCGAAAGCGGCATTCGGTTTGGGAAATTGATTGATGACGATTCCATTGGGATTTCTTTCCACAATTTCATAGGAGATCCCTTTTTTATTCAGAGTATTTTCAGCTTCCTGTCGGGTCAATCCGATCACAGCAGGAGCAAAAATAAAATCTTTTTCTTTTTCTTTGATCTCAACGATCACATCGCTGTCGGGAAGATTTACCAGGCGGGTTACGATCTTTTTGAAAGTGGGAACGGTAGAAAGAGAAGCATAGTAGGAATAGGAAGAATAATCCGGCTCATCGTATATGACAGCAATGACATAGCGCGGTTCTTCCACGGGGAAAAATCCGGCAAAAACAGAAGTGTATTTTTCTTTTTGATAACCGGATTTACCGGCAAAAGATTTTTCGGCAGTCCCGGTTTTTCCGGCAACTTCGAGGTAATCGAATTTTGTACCGGTGGCTGTTCCGTAATCTACCGCACTTTTCAAAAAAGATTTCAAAGTTTCCAGAGATTTTTTATCGGAAATCCTCCTGAGAACTTTTGCCTTGTGTTCGTCGATGACCGTACCGTTTTCATCCACTACTTTTTGCACCAGGTACGGCTGCATCACAAGTCCCTGATTGGCGATGGCACAATAGGAATTTGCCAGTTGCAGAGCCGTGACGGAAATTTCCTGCCCGAAGGAAATAGAATGCAGCGAAAATCCCTGCCAGTCTTTCACTTTTCGAAAAAGCCCGGAAGCTTCCCCGGCAATATTGGAACCGGTTTTATGGCCGTATCCCAAGGCGATCAAACGCTCATAAAGCGCTTCACTGCCAATCTTATCCACGATCTTGCTGATGCCCACGTTACTGGAATAGGCGATGATATCCTTGAAATTGAGGAATTTGAATTTATGATCGTCTTTGATGACGCGTTCTTCATCGCGGTATTTGATATGATAATCACGGCAATCGATCTCATCTGTGGGAGTGTAGATGTTTTTTTCCAAAGCCAGCAGGGCAGTGAAAGGTTTAAGGGTGGAACCGGGTTCAAACATGAAAGAAACGGGCAGATCGGCAGAACTGCGAAGCTCGTTGGAAGTTCTGTCATCGTCATATTCATTTATCCCGGACATCGCCATAATCGCACCTGTGTAAGGATCCATGATGATGCCGATCGCATTTTTTGCTTTGTATTTCTTCAAACCTTCCGCCAAACTTTCCTCCAGGATTTCCTGGCAATCGTTGTCGATGGTCAATATGAGCGAGTAACCGTTTATCGGACTTTTTTCCTTCAAAAAAAGAAAGGGAATCCTGTTGTTATTGGCATCGTGAATGGTTTCCTGCCAGCCGTATTTGCCGCGCAGATATTCATCAAAAGTCGCTTCCAATCCGGAAATTCCCTGCACGGTGTAAATCGTTTCATTTTCGAGATCTTCGCGATTGTCATCGATCATTCCCAGGAAATTGGAACCGAGTTTTCCTTGCGGATAAGTTCGCTTGGTTTTACTGAAATTACTGATCAAGCCGGGAATTTTCAAGCGTTTGAATTCATTATCGATCTGGTAGAGTTGGATCTCAGAAATTTCCTCCGAAATAAAAACGCTTTTATTAGAGGAATTGATCCGGTCTAAAACATGATCTTTGGAAAGTGGGGAATTAGCCGCAATGATCCTGGCAACATGCCCGAAAATTTCTGATCGGTCGCTTTCTTTGTTTCTTTCACAATATTTCAGAATCGCTTCCACATCGATATCAACCTGATAGTATTTTACGGAACTTACCAGCAGGTTTTGATCTCGATCATAGATATTTCCACGTTTTGGAATTATTATACTTTTTGAGGGATTTTGACGTATCTCAATGATATGATCGAAGTTATGAGTACCAAGAATTTGAACTGAAAATAGATAACCGATCCAAAGTAAAATAAACAGACCATTCAGGATGAGGAATATTATCAATCGCTGTTTCATGTTTTCGGCTTTCCTGAATGATCCAAGATTTAATTCTTAAAAATATAATATCTTATATTTCCAAATAAATAAACCTTCCCAAAAGTGAAATGAAAAAGCCCTCTGATTAAAGAGAGACTATTTCGTCAAAGCTTCGGCACAAGGAACGATGAAATCTACCAGGCAAAAAGTTTCTTTGCGGGAATTCATCATGATGTTGTGCACGCTGGTGGCATCTTCGGGATATGTCATTCCCAGTTTGTCGTAAGCCAGATTCTGGATTCTTTCGCGCGAACCAAGCTGGCTGTTTACAGAGACGAGATCCAGGTTGATGTCCCTTTGTGACTTATAGTTTTCCTGGAGTTCGTTTGTTTTTCTGGAATAGCTCAGGATTTTGTGCTGATTTTGATAATGCACAAAGATGATAGCAAAAAATACAACGATCAAAATTACGGCTCTTCGATTCATAACTCCTCCTTCCGTTCCGCAAAACGCATCTTGGCGCTTCTGGCACGCGGGTTACGGTTGATCTCGTCCTCTGCCGGCTGCAGAGGTTTTCTGGTTAATATTTTCAGAGTGGATTTTTTGTCGCAGACGCATTGAGGAAAATTCGAGGGACAAACACACTCTTTTTCTTCATATTGAAAGAATTTTTTCACGATCCTGTCTTCCAGGCTGTGGTAGGAAATAACCACGACCCGACCGCCCGGATTCAACATTTTCACTGCATCGGAAAGCGCTGTTTGCAGCACTTCCATTTCACCGTTAATATAAATTCTGAGAGCTTGAAAAACCCTCGCTTTGGCTTTGATCTTTTGTTTGCTGAAAACGCTTTTATCGATAATATCAGCCAGTTCCAGCGTTGTTTCCAATTGCTTGTTCTGTCTGGCTTCGGCAATTGCTTTGGCGATCTTGCCGGCTTCTTTTTCTTCACCGTATTCCAGGAAGATTTTCTTCAATTCGTAGGGATCGAAATGATTAATTATATCAAAGGCAGTCATCTCAGCGCTTGTATCCATGCGCATATCGAGTTTGCCGTCCAAGGAAAAACTGAAGCCGCGTTCCGGCTGATTGATCTGATGAGAAGAGACACCGAGATCGAAGAGAATTCCGTCGATTTTTTTGATGCGTTCCAGAGCCAGGCAGGTGCGCAGGTTAACAAAGTTATCGCGAATGATAGTCAGGTTGGGATATTCTTCTGCCAGATGTCTGGTTTGCGTAAGAGAATCTTCATCCTGATCAAAAGCAAAAAGACGAATTTTCGGCTGTGACGTCAGAATATATTCCGCATGACCGCCGCCGCCCAGAGTTGCATCTACATAAATACCGTTCGGTTGTAATGCCAGCGCATCGACAGATTCTTTTAACAGCACCGGAACGTGATAATTACTCAAAATCTGATCCTACTGGTAATCCAGGGAATTAAACGTTTTCTTGTGTTCTTCCAAAACTCTGTTGCGGAATTCCAGATAACGCTCAGGATTCCAGACCGAAATGAAGGAACCTTCTCCTTTGATAACCACTTTATCTTTGATCTCGGCCAGCTCCAGAAGTTCTTCGCCGATTTTGATGCGGCCGTTACTTTCCAGTTTCTGCTCGGCATTGGCAAAGGTGCGCAGATTTACCAGAAGCTGTTTATCTTTAACTTCACCGGTCTGAAGGCTGGCGATCTTCTCATTCCAACTGTCCAGAGGATAGATGGCGATGTTCGATTCGGAACCGATGGTGACGATTACCATTTCCTGAGATTCGATGGAAAACTTCTTCTTGAAGGAAGCCGGGATGGTGATCCATTTCTGTTTGTTTACCGAGTTATTAAACGTACCCAAAAACTCATTCGTCATCGCCCCTCCTCTTTCCCAATTTGAGTAAAATTGAGAAAATATGAGAAATTCTGGGTCAAACATGAGATAACTTTGAGCAGTGTCAAGATTTTTTTTATTTTTTTATGTTTTATTGAGAAATTAATCAATAAACCACGGATGAACACGGATGAACACTGATGGATTTTTCAACACAAAGGCACTGAGGCACAGAGAAAATCTTTCATAATTTCTAATCTGCATTATTCAATCTTCAATCTTCAATCTTCAATCTTCAATTTTCAATTTTCAATCTTCAATATTCAATTTAAAGGTCGAGTCAAGTTCGGCAAATTTGTCTTTCTGAGAAACTTTAATATCTTCTCATGAGAAATATCAAATTATGAGAATGATTTTATGAATGAAACGGGGGTTTCAAAATAATACTGCGTTCCCAATCAGGGGATTGGGAACGAGAAAGAAGAAATAGAGGATTGAAAACGAGAAAGAAGAAATAGAGGATTGGGAACGAGAAAGAAGAAATAGAGGATTGAAAACGAGAGG
>JAUSOT010000175.1 GCA_030656075.1 Candidatus Cloacimonadales bacterium | reverse complement strand
TTAGTATTTTAACTAATTGGCCTTTCAGATTAAATATCTGAAGATTAACTTTTGCTGGTTCCGGTAGATCAAAGCGAATTCTGGTGAATGGATTGAACGGATTTGGATAGTTTTGATATAATTTATAATTCTCTACCGGTGGTATATTAGAAAAAACTTCCAGGCAAACGGGTAAATATACTTTCTGACCAAAGTCGGTTTCAATTTTCATATAGGCTTCATAAGTTCCCGCTTCAAGATTTTCACTGGAAAGGGAAAGAGTGATGGTTTCACTTTCCCCCGCTGTAATTATTCCGAGGGATTGATTTGTGTTTATCCAGTTTATGGGGGAATCAACAATTGTAAATACATCAGATGTGTTTACAACAACTCCATCCAGACTACTAATTCTAATTTTACAGAATTCAGATGGTGGGCCGGGAACTGAAAATTCATATAACCCCAGGTTATCAATTTCAGCAGCAAGTGTTTCCCAAGAATATTGATAGTTATCTGCAAATTCAATATTGACCTTATCTATTCCGCCAATGTCATTCCAGATTATCGTGTCTGTTTCTCCAAAAGATAAGATGGAACCAGAAGCTGGATATTGAATGTTTAGAGCTGATATCTGGAAAAGACTATCGGAAATATCAAAATATTCATTATCCGTAGTTCCAACTTTTATCTTGCATTCATCAGAAAGTGGACCGGTGACAATGAATTCATAGAAGCCTGTATTATTAGTTTCATTTTCCAGAATTTCCCAAGAAAACCCTCTATCTCTGCTTAGCTGGATCTTAACAATTTCAGCGTCTCCATAGTGATCCCATTTAACACTATCCTGAATTCCCGGCAGAAGTTTTTCCCCACCATTTGGATGAGAAATCCAGAAATAAACGTCACTCGTTGGATAAATAGTAAATGTTCCGCTAACGGAATGCGGCTCTGCTCCTGTTCCATCTCCTTCGATATACCATCCGATATCTACCGGTTGGGTCAGATTTTCGTCGATCGTAACATTAGCATGAAACCAAACAGGAGAAGATGGTGAAATTACTTCTCCATTACCGAATCCCCAGCTTACTTCGGCACCATCTCCAGTTTCATTATTATAAAGAAGAGTTCCCACATCAGTGGCGGCATTAACATAAAAACCCGACGGAAAATCCAATTTAACTCCGTAAACCGGTTCACCATCCGGACTATTATGTACCAGGTAAAATAATAGATTCATAGGCATTACAGGTATGAATTGACCACTAGCATATAAGATAAAATCGTTTTCGATATTCCTGTTATTCACCGATCTTCCGGAATTCTTAGAAAAATGGGAAAAGCTAATTGTATAAGAGATATCAGAATTTTCTCCGGAGTTGTTAAATAGAATAATATCTTCTGTTATAATTGTTTCAGGATCAACTGAGATTGTTATAGATGATGGGTTAATAGTTAAGAATGGTATATCGGGACCTTCTTTGATCGTGAATAATATGGCGGTTTCATTCTCGAGCGGTTGAACGGTCTGTGGGTAAATACCTGCAAATGTCATTAGCAGTCCTTGTGTCTGGGTTTCATCTTCCAAACCGACAGTAGCATAATTTTCGTCTTGATCTACATTATGGATCTCTTTATATTGGAAAAGTATTTCTCCATCTCCCGTTGGAGTTGGATAATACTCAGGATCATATAAAATCACCTGGAATGTTTCCATACATTCGGGATTGTAAACATTATGCCATTCACTCCATTCGATAATAAAACAGTGATCCTCTTCATCGAAATAAACATATAATTCCCCATCTTCAATATCATCCCAGAAAGGAGCTATCATAGCATTCGGACCCACTCCGGAAGGAATATTCCTGTTCCTGTGAAAAACATTCTCAGTTTCTCCCATTGCTATCCATCCCTCTGAACAAACAGAAATAAAATGATAGAAATAACCGAAAAATGGAAAAGGAAAAGGTAGTGAGATAATCTTTATATATCCATCGGAAGTTAAATGATCAGCACCGATCAATATTCCATTCCCACCCAGATCCGGGTCTATTTCTAACCAGTTATACTGAGGAGATTCAAAATTTCCAACATCTCTCGATTCAATCGCATAATAGCCATAATCACAGAATGTAGGGCTGAATTCATCAATTATCCCAATGGGAATATTAAATTCAATTTCCTGAACAACAATATCATTTTGTAATATTTCAAGTTTGAAGTCAGCAAGTTCTCCCGATATTACATTTGCTACATTCACAGTAAGA
>JAUSOT010000036.1 GCA_030656075.1 Candidatus Cloacimonadales bacterium | reverse complement strand
CAGATTTTCCGGGCCAAAAGCCAGTTCCTGTTCCACCTTTGGGAAGAAGAGCTGATTGTCAGGTTCCTGCATCAAAAGGCTGATCAGTGGTGCGGTTTGCGGTAAAGTTAAACCTTTCATTGCAGTGTCATCCAAGTTGATTTCACCGGAAAAATCACCTTTGATCATTTTGGGGATTACGCCGCAGATCATGTTCAAAAGGGTCGTCTTTCCACTGCCGTTATCACCGCTGATGACGACGATCTCACCTTTCTCTGCTGCGAAATTGAAATCTTGAAAAAGCCATTTTTTCGATGTTTCGTAGCGAAAGGAAAGATCTTTAATTTGCAGCATTTCTTTAGTGAACCTCGATGGTTTTCACATATTTCATCCAGCGCTGGCCGAATTCGTCTGTAGAAATTACCAAGCGCAGTGCAGGTTCTTTTACCTCATCCATCAGAATGAGATAGGCATTGGGAATGTCCTGCGTATTCAAGCGCAAACTGCCGCCATCGTTCGCCTGCAGGATCAAATATTTGAATTCTGTGATCTGCTCGGATTTCAGGATATCGCTCAGTAAATAACCGGAGTAATTATCACCGCGATTTGTAGTAAAAGCGTGTTTTTCCAATTTTCGGATTTCATTCAAACTAAAAATTGTCTTCGTTTCATTCTGTTGAATAATTATACCCTGCTGTTTATTCCGGTTCTTGTTCCAAATCGTTAAAAGAACCGCTAAAACAATGATGAGCAGTATCAGAATTGTCAGGATTTTTTTCATTGAATTTCCTTATTTTTTCGCATAATTTGAATTTTATAATAACCTCTTCTGTCTGACCACACTAATGTGGTCAGACACCTTCTCCAAAGGAGAAGGAAATGTGACTCTCACTGGTCTAAACACACTATTTCCCTCTCCATTGGGGAGGGCAGGTTTACCCCGTGAAATAACATCTATGATGTTCATGCCTGCATGATTTCAGCGGGGGTGGGGCAAAATTAATAACGTTCATCATTCAGTTTATATTTTCGCACAAAATGTCCATCTTTGCTGCTTTCACCCAGAAATTCGAATTGAGAAATTCTCTCCGAAAAAGGAGTTTGATGATCGACCAGCGGGAAATCAGAATTATAAACGCAGATTTCAATAATGTTATTCAGATTGCAGACAGGAGGAAGGCTGGCAGTATCAGAATTAAATTTTCCATTTTTTTGGCTGATCTCGATCTCTGTTAACGAATTATCCGAAACAAAAAAAGCAGTTCCATCGGCAGCAACAACCAGGATGTATTCGGCTTGAATGTTATACTTCTGCAGAATTTCAGCAAGGTTGCCGGATTGATTCACAGTTATTTGCTCATCGATGTTTCCAGTGATCTTTATTCCCGGCTGAGCGCAGGAAAACAGGAAAATCCCGGTTAGGATGAAAACGACTATTTTTCCCATTTTACCTTCTTCACATTTTGCCAGATTGGATCGTTGAAGCTCAAATTTGCCTCGATTTGGTTCTCATCTTGATCTACAAAAAATTCAGGTCTTTCCTTCCAACCCAGAAGTTTGATCAGGTTATGTGAATTATTGATTTGATCTTTGAAAAAGACAACTCTGTCGAACATCTGAATATAAGCCAGATTCTTGATCCACATGCCACCCGGCATAGCGGGACTTTGCAGATTTAACTTGTTATCGTCGATGATCAGAACAGCATTCTCGAGGTATTTATCAAAATCGAGTTTATGGGAAATGCCGTCGGCACTCACCAATAAAAATTCACCTTGCAGCATTGGGAATACACCGGAAACGAGATCGATAAAGTAATATCCGCTAACATTTGTAAATGGTTTGGGCTCGGATATGATGTCCAACTTTGAGATGATCTTTTCTGCTACAAAAAGAGTGTGGGGAAGAGGCATTTCATTGGCTTTTTCGGTGGTGATTGAGGCAATTCCCTGAATCCAGAACATGTCACGAATTTGTGAAACCACCAATCGCAGTTTGTCTTCGTTCAAAGCTTTACCGTTTCTCTGCAAAGCGATAATGGGAGCATATTCTTCGATTTCCTGTTTAGACAAACGCACCTGATAATTGTCGGCTGAAGTGAATTTGAGTTGATCAAAATCTGCAATTTGAAACTCTGCCAGAAGAGCTTTCAAAGAAACTCCCAACCATTCGTCATCGATCAACTTAGCGTTTTTTTCACGGTGGGTTTCCATTCCTGTCTGTTGGCAGGATTGCAGTTTTTCCAGCGAGATTTCAACGGTTCTTTCACCATCGATGATGTTGAAAGAAGCAAGAGAACATGTGATTAAAAGAATAATAATTGTTAATTTGGTTTTCATTTTATCTCTTCTCGTTTATTGTCTTTGCGAGGTATCTAGCACAGGAATTCTTTCGAAGCAATCTCTACTATCAACAGAAGGTGGATTGCTTCGTTTGTTTCAGCAGGAAGAGAACTCGCAAAGACTTGCTTTTTCATACGATCCTGTATTTTTGAAGTTTTTTAAAAATGGAACGAGATAAAATCCCCCCAATAATCCCGGAAATTACTGCCGCAACCAAAGAAATGATGAGCGGAAGTAAAGCCAGCCGCATGATCAGGATGGTGACTATAACAGTTCCGGTGAGATTGGCAGCAGTACAAATGTAAACCTGGGCAAAAACAGAAGCTTTGTTTTTGAAAAATAAAGCCATCAGTTCCGCCGACACTCCTGGTAATGAATAACTGATGAGTGAAACCGCACCATGATTGCCAAAATAACCCAGCGAGATCATCACAATTGCCTGGGTGATGCCCACCATTAAACCGGCTCCCGGTTTGCGGACGACTGCAATAGCAAGAGCCAGCCACATCATATATAAACCTCCGGCCAGAGATCCACCAGGAATCATCAATGGAGTTGAAATGAGATGAATAAGCGGTGTGACGATCGGCTTCACTGCCAATCCCAACGCACTGAAAATAGCGATATAAAGCAGATCTTGAGATGAGAATTTGGCTAAAAATTTCATGATCTTTTCACAACTCTTCCATTTTTTTTTATTGAGGCAAGATTGATTCGTAGTTTTCTCGCCTTTCCAAACACGGGAGGCATAACCGTTTCCAGCTATACCCTGTCGGTAAAGTTTTCTGTCAGGCAACTGCCTGATTTAGAATTCTTTACTCGGCGCATTGTTCAGAAAGAAAAAGATGGATTTTGTGTCAATAAGGAAAAACGGGAATTCTTAACAAAGCGCAGCTCAGGAAGGGACTTCCAGATTTCCGACTTAGCGGATGATCTGCAACATGAAACAAGTCTTTTTTAAAATTTGTGCTAAGCCCACGAATTTATTCGTGGGAAAGAAAATAGTTATTTATTATAACTATTTCAATGGTTTTTTTAAGAGTTTGGAAACGGTTGAAACCGTTAATTATTTATGAAAAAGATCATAACCTTCCGGATCTTCGAAAACCTGGAAGGTTTAATTTCTACATTCAAAGTAACATCTATTTCATATACGAAGATACAACTAAAGTCGCAATCAATCCTACAACAGAAATGATCCAAAGAGAAAAGTAAGGACCTGTTTTACCTGTTTCCAATTTAGTGATTTTTTGATATTGGTGCAGATAATAGAAAAACTTGAACCGCATCCAGAGAACATCAACTTTAACTCCATTTTGTTTTAGGAAACTGGCGATCAGAAAGGTGAAAAGCAGCATCATTGCAATAAAAAACAATACCAAATATAGGAAAATGATCATTTTTTCTACCTCCGGTTTCTACTGCTTTTAAATCTCGTATGTTTGTCAAGCAGTTGCTGCAAAATGTGAATTCTAATAATTCTTAATGTGAGTAAATTCAGCATTTTCAATCCAGGTTTGCGGTCGGCTGACGATCTCGATAATGTTTTCCAAGACAAATTTATGCTGATTTTCTTCTTCTATAATTTCAGCCAGGACTGCTTGATTTTTTTCACACTCAATCTCGGATTTCCCCTGAATGTAAAATGTAATTTTCTTTTCAAGAAGTACTAAAGCCTGCCGATACATTTTCACCTGATTGATATCGCAACTGAAAGTTTCATGCTTCTGCTGCAGATTTTGAAAATACTTAATAGTAGATTCAAATGCTTCAGTTGATTGCAGCTCAGTACAATTATCATCTGCCATCTGCTGGAATTTCTCTCCATGCTGCTCATGATCCATGACCAATTTTTTCAGTATATATTTCAAGCCTTCATCAGCAGCGCATTTGTCTGCTAATTCCAGATAAAAATTTCTGGTTTGCTCTTCCATCTCTTTTGCTCTTTCGAAAAAATTCATTTCGTCTCCATTTATCTTTGAAAGGTTAGTAAGGAATGGTTGAGATGCAAATCTTATGTAAGTTTCAATCCAGGAAATATCTCGTTACAACATTCGATTCCTTTATTTAAAAATTTGTTTTTCTGACGCATCTTATACGCCGTTCTAAGGAAGAATCTCTATTCTGAACCCTTTGCAAATTCCCTTTAACAAAGGGAAAAGTAAGAGTCTCAAGAAGAAATGAAAAATCGGAGAAAAGCTAAAAGAAAATTCATTAGATTCTTCGTAAGTTATGCTATAAGTAACCTCAGAAAGACACAAATTCATTTATCTATTTCTCCTAAAAATTCATTTCAATCAGAAGCTGAATCGACTTTCCATCCTGATAATAGTTGGAAAAATTGGATTCCTCATATTCGGGATTCCAGAAAAAATTCAGATAAAAACTGAGGTAATCATAACTCCTGGAATACGAGAGATAATAAAAAAAGTTCTCTGAAATCCAATCGTAATTGACTAACGCAGTTGCAGAATCAAATAAACCGATCGGATAGGTAAACATCAGGGCGGATGCGGATGATTGCTGGAATAAGGCAGGGAAATCTGCTGTCATGGATTCATAGAACATGTGCTCTGCCAAAGCATACAATCCGCTGCCGATGGGAAACGTGTAGTCTGCTCCAACAGTGAAGAGATGATTATAACGGATTGAATCAGCATTGGAAAGCGCAAAATACATCGTTTCGATCCACAGACCGATCTGAAAATCCCAACGGTAATCCAAACCAAATCTATCTTCCGTATCGAATTTGAGCGGATATTCAATATCTTTATAAAGATCACGATGATGATAGGAAAAGGCAGCTTCACAATATTTGAATGGATACTGAAATCTACCACCATATTCATATCCGTCGGATTGCTGAATATATTCATGATCAGGGAAAATATTCTCCGGATCGATTGCCCAAAACCAGAAATTGGCATTGTTCAAAAAATAATAGCGAAAAAGCAAGGCATCTACACCTTCCGAATTTTTTTGAGGATCGGTGGGATCGATCGTGTCGAACCACTTGAGCGGACGCAGAATCTGGGCTGGACCAAAATTGATTTTTTGTTTGCCAATCCTGAGTTCGAACTGAGTAGTAGAAAATCTGAACCAGCTGCGATAAAGATTAAGATCGAATTTGTTATTTTCTGAAGATTCTGGTTTGCTATTCTTGTAACTTAAATCCAGAGACTGTTCCGTGTCGATAGTAAATTTGTCATTTCCAAAGATAGTGACAAATAAATCCGGTTTGGAATTAGCATTCAAATGATAATTCTGAGTGCTTTCATTTTCGAATAATCTTCCACTCAAAGTAATTTTATTTTTCAGATCGAATTCCATTCCAAACAGCAGAGTGGACGACAGAATAATGAGGATTAATATTTTTTTCATGTGATTAATGAACCTATTTCCATTCGCTTAAACTTCCGAAGTTTCAAACGAGCTTTCTTGAAAGATAAACTTCGGAAGTTTGCTGTGCAATCGTTTTATTGGTAGGATTATTCGAGTCATTTCACATTCTCATAATAATTATTTAAAGTTGTCAGAAAGGTTTCATCGAAGGCTGAAATGGAATTTTCCGGCGCTCCCAGAATCCGTTCCACCGAGCGTTGATAGGTTTTGAAATGATTCAGAACTTGATGAATATTTTCGGGATTTTTCTCAAAATCAATCAGTAATTGAGCGTTGTAGGAAGCAATGCTGATGCCGAATAGCAGGATCATTCTGGCCGTGGCGGCTGCATCTTCGATGTCGAATAAGCCTTCCTGCTTTCCCTGCTCCAGAATTTTCGTCATCAGCGGCATGGACAGTTCTACAGATTTATTGTTGAACTTGAAACGCAGGAAAACGTTTTTATCAATGTAAATAGTTTTAACCAGAGTTAAGATGAAGTCGAAGCGTTCAGCTTTATAAATGCTTCCCTGTAGAAATATCTGGTTGAGTTTCTGGATCGCGTTCAGGCTGTCATCTTCCAGAATAGTTCTTAGTTTCTCCAGGATTTCATAGGTAAATTTGTCCGCCAGTTGATCCAGCAGATCTTCCTTTGATCTGAAATAATGATAGAAAGCTCCTTTGGAAATTCCCAGCGCAACGATGATCATATTCACCGATGTGTTATCATAACTTTTTTGATAAAACATGCTTTGAGCTATGGACATGATCTCATATCTCTTGAGTTCTGTTTTATTTAGTTTTCCACTCATTTTTTCCTTTTTCATCACAAACCGACCGTCGGTCTATTTATTTCAATTCGGAATTTTGTAAAGCATTTTAAAAATTATTTAACCGGATGTAATTAAAAGATAATTAGTTGTGAACACCTTATAATTAAATGGTTTGACATAAAAGTAAACCAAAATTTCTTGACCCCAAATTTAAGGAAGAAATATGGAAACAATAGTATTGATTATCATAGCTACAGTTTCTACAAATCTAAGACACTATCGGTGTGTAATAATTTCCAAGAGTTTTCTATTCACGGGGTAACTAAGAGTTAAAATCTTTTCGAGTATTAGAAAAAAAATAAAAATAAATAAACTAAGAGGTTAATGATGGGCAAAAACATTGTTGAAAAAATTCTTTCAACACACATTATTGAAGGCAAGCCTGAAAAAGGATCAGAAGTGGGAATAAGAATCGATCAGACACTTACTCAGGATGCCACGGGGACAATGGCATATCTGCAGTTTGAAGCCATGGGAGTTCCCAAGGTAAAAACAGAACTTTCGGTAAGTTACATCGATCACAACACAGTTCAAATTGGTTTCGAAAATGCCGATGATCACAAGTATTTGCAATCTATAGCAGCGAAGTACGGGATCGTTTTTTCCAGAGCCGGAAATGGAATTTGTCATCAAGTGCAGTTAGAAAGATTCGGCAAACCGGGAAAAACTCTGTTGGGATCGGATTCTCACACTCCCACCGGTGGCGGTGTCGGCATGTTGGCAATAGGAGCAGGTGGTTTGGATGTTGCAGTTGCCATGGCTGGCGGGTCATTTTTCTTGTCTTATCCCAAGGTGATCAAAATCAATTTAACAGGTAAACTGAAACCCTGGGTAGCAGCCAAAGATGTGATCCTGAAGGTTCTGGAAAAATTTTCAACTAAAGGAAATGTGGGCTGCGTTTTTGAATATGACGGACCCGGTGTGAAAACACTTTCTGTGCCGGAAAGAGCAACTATTACAAACATGGGCGCTGAATGCGGCGTAACCACTTCCATCTTTCCGAGTGATGAAGTGACTAAAGAATTCCTGAAAGCTCAGGATCGTGAAAATGACTGGATCGAACTGCTCGCAGATGAAGACGCAAAATATGATCAGATAGTAGATATCGATCTATCCGAACTTGTACCTCTGGCAGCAACTCCACACAGTCCCGGCAATATCAGCACCGTCAAAGAAATCGGTGAGATCGATGTTGATCAGGTGTGCCTCGGAAGCTGCACAAACTCATCTTATACAGATATGATGACGGTTGCTGAAATTCTGAAAGGCCAAAAACTTCATCCTAATATTAGCTTTGTAGTAGCTCCAGGCTCCAAACAAGTAATTGAAAATATCATCAAAGACGGCGGATTTGAAAGTATCGTGGCATCAGGAGCCCGAATAGCGGAATCAGCTTGCGGCTTCTGTATCGGCAACAGTCAATCTCCCAAAACTGATGCAGTATCATTGCGAACCAGCAATCGGAATTTCTATGGAAGATCCGGAACCAAGTCTGCAAATGCCTATTTGGTTAGTCCGGAAACAGCAGCAGCAGCGGTCATCACCGGTAAATTTACCGATCCCAGAGATTTGGAAAAAATGGGAATACAATATCCCAACGTGAAAATGCCAGCCAAGTTTTATATTGATGATGCGATGTTCATCTTCCCGAAAGATGCAAAAAGCGATGACAAAATTTATCGGGGACCAAACATCGGCGATCCTCCCGCAGCTGAACCGCTTAAAGATAAAATCTCCGGATTTGTAACCTTAAAAGTTGAAGATAAAATTACGACAGATCATATCATTCCCGCCGGCTCCAAAATGAAATATAGATCGAACGTTCCCAAATATTCCGAATTCTTGTTCGAAGTTGTAGATCCTACTTTCCACGATAGAGCGAAAGCAATCAAAGAAAGCGGAAGAGACAATATCATTGTTGCGGGACTTTCTTATGGTCAGGGAAGCAGCCGCGAACACGCCGCTCTCTGCCCGATGTATATGGGAGTGAAAGCAGTTTTGGCAAAATCGATGGAAAGAATTCACAATGCCAATCTCATTAATTTTGGAATTCTACCGCTCAACTTTAAAGATGACGCGGATTACGATGGAATCGATCAAACTGATGAATTGGAAATTTCCAATATTAAGGAAGCATTGCAGCAAGGTAAGAATCTGATCATTAAAAACGTATCCAAGGGAACGAAATTTGAAGCTACTTACCTGCTTACCGAAAGACAGAAAGACATCCTGCTGGCTGGTGGAGCTTTGGCGATGATGAAGAAATAGCCTCTCCCTAACCCTCCCCAAGGGAGAGGGGACATAAGTGTTTTTCTATTCTTGTTACCAAACCCTGTTTGGGAACATAATATGGTGTGAAACCTTGTTTCACAAAATTTGTCATTCCCAAACAGGGGTTTGGGAATGAGAATAGAAATTGTAAGCAAATTAAAAATATATAGGAGACGCAAACAATGGCACAAAAAGGTATCAGAGAATTTGACGCCAAAAGAATGATGGCAAAAGCTCTACCTGAATTTTCCAATGGCAAGATCCGGTTTGAAGCCGCTCAGGTTTTAATCGGAGCAAACACAGATCTTCAGAAATTGGAACAGGAAAACCCGTGGTTGAAAGCAGGAAAACTTGTTGCAAAACCGGATCAATTATTTGGGAAAAGAGGACTTAACAATCTTCTGTTCGTGAACAAAACCTGGCCGGAAGTTCAAAAGTGGATTGCAGAACGCATGAACAAAACCGTTACGATCAAACAGACTACAGGTGTAACTACCGGAAAATTAAATCAGTTTCTCGTAGAAAAATTCATTCCGCATGAAGACGAATATTATCTTGCCATCACAACCCATCGCGAAAATGATACCATCCATTTTTCTACCAAAGGCGGAGTTAATATCGAAGAAGTTTGGGACAGCGTTGTAACTCTAGAGATTCCTATTTTGAAAGAAATTGAAGAAATGGATGTTGCTGGTTTCCTGCCGGAAGAACTCGGCGCCAAAAAAGAGATCGTGGCAGAATTCATCATAGCTCTGTATAAAATGTTGGTAAAATATCATTTTGTATATTTGGAATTAAATCCGTTCACATTCGTGAATGGAGTTCCGGTTGCATTGGATGCAGTGGCAAAAGTGGATGATTATGCTTCCTATCAATGTGCGCAATATTGGGGAGAATTGAAATTCCCAAGTCCATTTGGATTGGAAAAGACACCGGAAGAAGAAAGAGTGGATGAACTGGATGAAAGAACCGGTGCTTCCCTCAAACTCACCATCCTGAATCCTGCAGGAAGGATCTGGAATCTGGTTGCCGGTGGCGGCGCTTCAGTGATCTATGCAGATACGGTTGTGGATTTAGGCTACACCAAAGAACTGGCGAATTATGGTGAATATAGCGGTGATCCATCCCAAGAACTAACTTATGCCTACACCAAAACGGTTCTCGATTTGATGACTCGCCAAAAAGATCCGGAAGGGCGTCCTAAATATTTATTGATCGGGGGTGGAATTGCCAACTTCACAGATGTAGCCAAAACATTTACCGGCATTGTGCAGGCGATCAAAGAATACCAGCAGAAACTGAAGGAAACAAATGTGAAAATCTACGTGCGTCGCGGTGGACCAAACTACGTGGAAGGATTAAATATTATGAAAGATCTGGGAACCAAACTTGGAATTCCGATCGAAGTTTACGGCCCTGAAACACACATGACGAAAATTGTGTCGATGGCGCTTGGCAAGAAGGTAGGTGAATAATGAAAAACTATGAACTTTTTGATAGAAATACCAGGGCATTTATCTATGGAGCACAGGAAAAAGCTGCTCAAAGAATGCTTGATTTTGATTATTTATGCAAAAGAGACATACCGAGCGTGGCTGGTTTCATCACACCGACCGGTGGCGGATATTACAAACTTTTCTGGGGAACGAAAGAGATTAGAATACCCAGATATATTACTTTAGCAGAAGCGATTAAAGCTAATCCTGATGCGGATGTGATGGTTAATTTTGCTTCGGAACGTTCCTGTGCCGAATTGACCATGGAAGCTGTGGAAACTGAAAATATCCGTACAATCATCATGATCGCAGAAGGCGTGCCGCAAAGAGACGTGAGAAAGATCGCTAAAATTGCCAGGGAAAAGGGTAAGTGGATCATCGGACCTGCCACTGTGGGTGGTATTAAACCCGGTTGCTTCAAGATCGGAAATGCAGCCGGAACCATTCAAAACATTCGCGACACAAAACTGTATCGTCCCGGTTCGGTTGGATTTGTATCAGTTTCCGGTGGGCTTTCCAATGAAGGATACAACATCGTAGCCAGAAACACAGATGGTATCTATGAAGGTTATGCCGTGGGCGGTGATGTTTATCCTGCTACCACGCTGATCGATCATCTGCTGCGCTACGAACAGAATCCCAAAATTAAAATGATGGTTGCGCTGGGTGAAGTTGGCGGCAAAGACGAATATCAAATTATTCAGGCAATCGAAGAGAAGAAGCTAACAAAACCTCTGGTGATGTGGGTGACGGGAACTTGTGCCGAAATGCTGCCGAATGGCGTTCAGTTTGGCCATGCAGGAGCAAATGCAGACGGCAAAGACGATACTGCCAAAGCCAAAAATACAGCTCTGCGAAAAGCAGGCGTAATTGTTCCGAATTCATTCGAAGATTATGATCAGAAGATCAAAGAAACTTTTGAAAAACTGCAAGCAGACGGGAAAATCGAAAAGTTAGCAGAACCCACACCTCCCAATGTACCAATGGATTATTCCCAGGCAGTCGCCGAAGGTTTGGTGCGAAAACCAACCAACTTCATTTCAACTATCTGCGATGAAACAGGTGAAATTCATAATTACTGCGGAGTACCCATCGATCAGGTTATTAAGGAAAAATACGGCATTGGCGGAGTTCTGGGGCTTTTGTGGTTCAAGAAAAAACTTCCGCAATATGCTCGTGATTTTATCGAACTGGTGATTCAAATCGTAGCAGATCACGGACCAGCAGTTTCCGGCGCTCATAACACTATCGTTACAGCGAGAGCAGGAAAAGGCCTGATTGAATCTATTATAAGCGGCATCGTTACCATCGGTCCAAGATTTGGCGGTGCGGTGAATGGTGCAGCACAACACTTCTCCTGGGGATTGGAACATAACCTGGAACCGCGCGAATTCATCGACCAAATGAAGAAGAAAAATGTGCGCGTTCAGGGAATCGGTCATAGAATTCACAGCATCGATAATCCTGATGAACGTTGCGAAATTATGATGAATTTTGCCAAAGATCACTTCCCAAAACATCCGCTGCTGGATTATGCTCTTTCGGTTCAGGCAGTAACCACAATGAAGAAAAATACACTTATCCTGAACGTCGATGGAACAATTGGCGTACTGTTTGTGGATCTTCTTAAAAGCTTAAATTACGAAGATGAAGAGATCAAAGAAATGATCGATATGGGATTCTTCAATGCTTTCTTTATTATCGGCAGAACAATGGGATTCATGGGACATTATTTCGATCAGAAACGACTGAAAACTCCATTATACCGACATCCATGGGATGACATCCTTTATGATGTTCCCAGCAAACCGGAAGAAGTAAAATAAGGAGAAAAAATGAGCATTCCAAAAGATAATGAGAAGATAATTTATACCAAGGTTGATGAAGCTCCTGCTCTGGCAACGTATTCTTTTTTGCCTACGGTCAAAGCATTTACGATTGAAGCAGGGATACAAGTGGAGACCAGGGATATTTCACTTGCCGGTAGAATTATTGCCAATTTCCCGGAAAGGCTGACCGAAGAACAAATAAGACCAAATGATCTGGAAGATTTGGGTGAACTGGTAAAAAAACCGGAAGCGAACGTCATCAAATTGCCCTGCATCAGTGCCTCACTTCCTCAGCTGAAAGCTGCGATCAAGGAATTACAAGAGCAAGGCTACGATATTCCCGACTATTCGGATGAGCCTAAAGATGAGAAAGAAAAGAAGATAAAAGCAACCTTCGATAAAATCAAAGGAAGCGCTGTCAATCCTGTCTTGCGAGAAGGAAATTCCGATCGTCGGGTTCCGCTTCCCGTTAAAAATTATGCCAAGAAAAATCCTCATTTTATGGGAAAATGGTCGCCCGATTCCAAATCTCATGTATCTCACATGACCAGCGGTGATCTGGCTTCCAATGAAAGATCCATTACCATTTCCCGGAACATGGCAGGAAATTGTAAGATAGAATTCATTGATCCACAGGGAAAAGTAACGGTTTTGAAAGAAAACCTGAAATTGATCGAGGGCGAGATCATCGACGGAACAATCATGAGTAAAAAAGCGCTTAGAAAGTTCCTGGAAGGATTGATTGAAGAAGCAAAAAAAGAAGATGTGCTATTTTCTGTGCATCTGAAAGCAACCATGATGAAAGTTTCCGATCCGATTATCTTCGGTCATGTAGTTTCTGTTTTCTTCAAAGATGTTTTTGAAAAGCATGCCGATACTTTTGCAGAATTGGGAATTGTACCCAGCAACGGTCTGGGTGATCTTTATGAAAAGATCAAAGCACTTCCCGAAGATAAAAGAAAAGAGATCGAAGCAGATATTGACGCTGAATATAAAATCAGACCAAAACTGGCTATGGTAGATTCGGAAAAAGGTATTACCAGTCTGCATGTATCCAGCGATGTAATTATCGATGCATCCATGCCGGCGGCAATTCGTAATTCCGGTGAAATGTGGGGTCCGGATGGTAAACTCCACGATACATTATTTGTGATTCCGGATAGCAGCTATGCCGTTGTTTACAAAGAAGTTATAGAATTCTGCAAGAAGAATGGAGAACTTGATCCACGCACAATAGGAGATATTCCCAATGTCGGACTGATGGCTCAGAAAGCAGAAGAGTACGGCTCTCATGATAAGACCTTCGTGTGTCCCGGAGATGGAAAAGTGATCGTTACTTCAGCTTCCGGGCAAACTTTACTGGTACATGATGTGGAAAAAGAAGATATCTGGCGCATGTGTCAGGTGAAAGATCTTCCCATTCAAGATTGGGTGAAACTTGCTGTTGGTAGAGCCAGGAAAACAGGTTCTCCTGCTGTATTCTGGCTTAATAAATTTCGACCGCATGACAGAGAATTGATCAAAAAAGTGGATAAATATCTCAAAGATTATGATACTGATGGATTAGAAATTTATACTATGAATCCAATTGAAGCTACCCGATATTCTTTAGAACGCATGAAAGATGGGAAAGACACAATATCAGTAACCGGCAATGTTCTGCGAGATTATCTAACTGATCTTTTCCCGATCCTGGAAGTGGGAACCAGTGCCAAAATGCTTTCCATTGTTCCTTTAATGCAAGGTGGAGGTTTATTTGAAACCGGCGCCGGCGGCTCTGCTCCCAAACACGTTCAGCAATTTACCAAAGAAAATCACCTCAGATGGGATTCTCTGGGAGAATTTCTGGCTCTGGCTGCTTCCTTAGAATATTTAAGCGATAAAACAAATAATCAGAAAGCCAAGATCCTGGCCACAACACTGGATCAGGCAACAGAAAGATTCCTGGATGACAGAAGATCACCTTCCGTGAAAGTGAAAGAGCTGGATAATAGAGGCAGCCATTTCTTCCTGACGAAATATTGGGCAGAGGCTTTGGCAAAACAAACTGATGATATAGTGATGAAAAAAAGATTCGGCAAACTGGCAAAATATCTGAATGATAACGAAGCACAAATATTGAAAGAGCTGGCAGCAGTTCAGGGAAAACCGGTAGATCTGGGTGGTTATTACAAGCTTGACGATGTAAAAGCTGCCATCGCAATGAGACCCAGTATTACTTTCAATACGATATTAGATCTATTCACAACCAGATCGCTGTAATTGATTTTGTGGAAGTGATATAACTAGAAAAGCCTTCCCGCAAATGGAAGGCTTTTTTCGATTGAACTATCTAAAATATTTCAATTCAATATCGTAAACGCCATTTCATCAGTGTCTGTACCTGATAGAATTAACAGAGCTTGGATTTCATCACCATCATCATAACCAATCTCCGTACCCCAACCTCTCACGCTTAATAAACCATTGCTCCACAATTAATTATGCAACTTCTTGTCGCACGTCGGATAAGTCAGAAAGATTACTCTTTCCTTCTCTCCTAAGAACCGTACTTGAGACTTTCACCTCATACGGCTCAAGCCTCTCAAATGTCATAAATTTCATTGAATGACACGGCATTGCATATCCGTTCCATTTCTTCTT
>JAUSOT010000171.1 GCA_030656075.1 Candidatus Cloacimonadales bacterium | reverse complement strand
ATAAGACTTCATGATTACCTCCTTATTTCACTTATCTTATAAATCAAATAATATCTATTAGTCAAATTCAAGCTTGACTATAAATTACTTATTCTTCTTTTATAACTCATGGAAGTAAACATAGAAATCATTATGCCTATTGTTAGTAAAAAAATGTTTCTACTTGACTCAAAAGTGGAAACAGCATTTTAAAAAAACATTAAAGGAAATAATAGAGAATATTATGGCAAGAAATGCGACAAACAAAAATTTACGAAAAGCAAAGAACGCAAAAAACGATGAATTCTACACTATACTTTCAGACATAGAAAGAGAGCTTAAGCACTATAAAAGTCACTTTATTAACAAAGTTGTTTATTGTAATTGTGATGATCCTCGAGTAAGTAATTTCTTTCATTATTTCTCGTTCAACTTTGAGAAATTGGGGCTAAAAAAATTGATTACTACTTGCTATAAGAACCAGGACATGGATTTATTTAGCCGACATGACACAGAAAAAGCAATCTATCTTGAATATGAAGGCGATAAAAATGAGAACAAAGTACCCGATCCTGAAGAAATTGGCATTAAAGAATTAAAAGGAGACGGTGATTTTCGCTCTCAAGAAACTATTGAACTACTGAAACAAGCCGATATTGTTGTAACCAATCCACCGTTTTCATTATTCAGAGAGTATGTTGCACAACTTATAAAGTACGATAAAAAGTTTCTGATTATAGGAACTTGGAATGTTATTTCATATAAGGAAATTTTCAAACTGTTAAAGGAAGATAAAGTATGGATAGGTATAAATAGTAATCGTAATTTCTCAGGCTTCATCATACCGAAACATTATTCATTACATGGATCAGAAGCTCGTATTGATGAAAACGGAAATAGAATTGTTTCCACCAATAATACTTGTTGGTTTACAAATCTTGATAATACTAAGCGTCACGAAGAATTGATTCTTTACAAAACGTATAACGAAGCCGAATATCCAAAGTACGATTTCTATGATGCAATCAATGTTAACAGAACACAAGATATTCCTATTGATTATGATGGTAAAATGGGCGTTCCTATCACTTTCTTAAATAAGTATAATCCAGACCAATTCGAAATTGTCGATGGTATTGGCAGGTACAGCATGTTGACTGGACCAACAGAAAAAACAAAAGGAACATATCTTACTAAAGTCAATGGTAAGCCAAAATATGCACGTATAGTTATAAAAAATAAAAATCCTCAAACGAGAGAAAAATGAAAATTGAACTAAAAGAAATCACAGTCCGTGAATTAGCAGAAGGCTATGAAGATAATGCTGAAGAAGGAGTAGTGGGTTACGGAGGCAATTTGGATATCCGACCACCATATCAGCGTGAATTCATCTACAAGGTCAAACAGCGAGACGCTGTTATTAATACTCTAACTAAAGATTTTCCTTTAAATGTTATGTATTGGGCTGTGCGTGACGACGGAAACTATGAAATAATTGATGGACAGCAACGCACAATATCCCTTTGCCAATATGTTGAAGGGGATTTTTCAGTTAAAGTCGGTAATATCCATGAGTATAGAGCATTTCACAATTTGCAAAAAGATGAGCAAGAACAAATCTTGAACTACAAACTAATGGTCTATTTTTGTAGTGGCACTGATACTGAAAGATTGGAATGGTTTAGAACTATCAACATCGCGGGTGAAGAACTATCTGACCAAGAATTAAAAAATGCTGTTTTTTCAGGTTCGTGGGTTTCTGATGCTAAACGCTATTTTTCCAAAAATAATCGCCCTAAAATTGGAGATGATTATTTGAGTGGTTCAGCAAACCGTCAAGAATATTTGGAGACGGCTATTAATTGGATTTCTGAAGGAAATATTGAAACCTATATGTCTAAAAATCAGCACGAACCAAATGCTAACGAATTATGGCTTTATTTTCAAGGTGTGATAAATTGGATTAGGGTTGTTTTTCCAAAATATCGCAAAGAAATGAAAGGCATTGAATGGGGATTTCTCTACAACGAGTTTAAAGACCAAAAATTTGACCCGAAGAAACTTGAAAAAGAAATTTCTGAATTAATGGAAGATGAAGACGTTGGTAGTAAAAAAGGTATTTACACTTATGTTTTAACTCGCAAAGAAAAATATTTGAACATTCGCGCTTTTAGTCCAAATCAAAAAAGAGAAGCATACGAAATACAAAAAGGTATTTGTCCTGTATGTAATGAGCATTTTGAAATTGAAGAGATGGAGGCTGACCATATAACTCCTTGGCACGAAGGAGGAAAAACAACTGCTGAAAATTGCCAAATGCTTTGCAGAGAAGATAATCGAAGAAAATCTGGTAAATAAAGCACAACATTAGGTTAAGTATTTATTCTTGAAAAAAATAGGCATAACAAACGTGCCCACAATCAACCAGAAGAAAAGCAAGAAGAACGTGGCAGGCTCTAAACATTATGTCCATTTCATTCAGCGCAGGTCTGCAGTAAAATTATAACGCCAATATCTGATATTTATTTAATTCTTTATTAAGTGTTTTTGCACCCGGCAGCACTTTTTCCAGTTCTAACCAGAAAATCGGACTGTGATTTTTAACCTTGGTATGAACCAGCTCGTGCAGGATAACGTAATCCTGTAATTCCATCGGAAGTTTGATCAGTTTGACATTCAGGTTTAGATTGTTTTTAGCGCTGCAACTTCCCCACCTGGTTCTTTGCCAGCGGAAAGTGATGCGGTTGAAGTTGAAATTGTGTTTTCCCGCCAGCAAAATCAGTCGCTGATAAAGGTGTTCACAGGCTGCTTTCACATCTATCCGGTCATCTTTATCCCGAGCTTTCGCAATTTCTTCTTCATACGAACGGGTTTTGACAAGTTGTTTCAAAATCCAGTCTTGTTTGGAAAGCAGGAATTTCTGAGCATTATCCATTGAAATGCCAAACGGCACAGAAACCCGCACTCCTTTGAAAGGTCTGATCGAGATTCGCAATCTTCCGGAACGACTGCTGCGAATGAAATTTACTTCACCGATTTTATTGAAATGCAATGTTTCTATTTTTTTTCTCCTTAACCCATCCTGCTTTCCTTCTCTCAGGAAAGAAGGAACATTAGAAATGCAAGAAGAGTTATCGAATTTCTATTAAACACAATAAGTATTTTTCTTTTTATATTTTCTTTGATTTTGAAAGTGCTTTTTTCAGGCGATGAATCACTACTTCAGTGTCTTCTAAAATCCGGTTGTTGCTAAATCGGATAACATTTAAATCTAATTGATACAATACTACTGTCCTTAATTGATCGTAATCTTTTTGCTGCTCGTGAATACTCCCATCAATTTCTACAATTAGATGCGCTTCGTGACAATAGAAATCTGCAATGAAAAATCTTTTCCCGCCATTATAATCAAATACAATTGGAAATTGTCGATTGAATTTCTTTCCAACAAGCTTACGATTTCTGTCAATATTCCAAAATACTTTTTCTGCTTTTGTAGATTTTTTCCTTAATATCCGAGCAGTTTCAACAGCTAACTTATTTATATTCATAGGAGTTATTCTAACTCCCTCTCTTCCTAAGAGAGGGTTGGGGTGAGTCACTTCCTATCTCTCCACTTATCGATCTTTGGAGCTTTGTAATTGGCAAATTGCTCGAATAATCCCGAGGGAGTTTTGTCGTCCATCAGCATATTTCGATGCGCTGGCCAGACGAAGCGCTGCTGCACAGCTTCATCCAGGAAAGCCAGCAATCTGTCATAGTAACCGTCCACGTTCATGACCCCACACGGTTTTGTGTGAAAGCCGATCTGGGCCCACGTGACCATTTCCAGGATCTCTTCAAATGTTCCCATTCCACCCGGCAGAGCAATGAAAGCATCCGCCATTTCACTCATCATGGCTTTGCGTTCGTGCATGGTTTCCACGATATGCAATTCTATCAGCTCCGGATGTTCAACTTTCCCATCAAACACCCGCGGCATGATACCGGTAACTTTTGCTCCATTTTCTGCCGCACTTTGCGCTACGGCACCCATTAATCCCAGGTTTGATCCGCCATAGATCAATTCCATTTTTCGGATGGCAATTTCCTTTCCCAGTTCGATAGCTATCTTTCTAAAATTCGGATTCGCTCCCGGACTCGACCCGCAAAACACACAGATTTTGTTCATTTTTTTTCTCCGAGATTGGAATAAGATTGCTGGTAGTTTTCGTCAAATAAATTGTTTTCAAACTTTCTTGCCACGAAGCCACAGTGACACTAAGGACACGAAAAAACGAAGTTAAATACTTTCTGTTATTTTTTTTCAAATTTCTGATTGTCCGAAGGACATCCGAATGTTTGATTGATTTACCATCGACACATGTTTTCTACCCGAGTCGAATTCTGAAAAACCCGACTCGAGTGAAAAAAAATCTATATTATCTCAAATTCCTTCAAACTTTTCTGAGAAACTTCAACAATCGTTTTCAACAGAAATACTACCGGCACACCAAACAGCATTCCCAGAATGCCGAAAGCATAGCCACCGGCGATCACGGTGAGAATGACCAGCAACGGATGCATATCCATGCTTTTCCCGATGAGCCAGGGGAAAAGGATGAGACTATCGATCTGTTGCACAATGAAATACATGATAGTAATGTAGAGCAGGTAAATATCTGGAACAGGACCGAATAAGATCACCAAAACTGTGGGAACGGCGCCGATGAACGGTCCTAAATATTTGATGGGATTGGCCACTCCGACCACGATTCCCAGGATAAGCGCGTATGGAATTCCTAAAATGAGCAATCCTATGACAGACATCAGTGCAACCAGGAATGATTCAAGCAGCAAAGCCCGGAAGAATTTGCCAAAACTTTCTTCAATTTTTTCAAAGAGGTGGATGGAAAATTCAAAATAGCGATTACCAATCGTGCTGAAAATGGTGCGCATGAAGACTCTTTCATCCTTCAGCAGGAAAAAGCTGACAACCGGTACAACAATTAGAAAAGCAAGCAGATTGAAAACACCTTTAAAAATCTGAGGAATCTGACTGAGAGCTTTATTGATCTTATCAGTGCTGAAAATTGAATTTACCTGTTCTCTTATTTCAAAATTAGGAAATTTCGTTTCCAGATTTGTGATGTAATTATCCAATTTAGTCAAACCCAGTGATGAAAGACTGAATCCTTCTTTGCTGGCATTGACGATAGTTTCCTGGATGGCATCGTATTGCTGAATCATTTGAGGAAGAATCGCATTGAATAAAAGAAAAAGTAGAAATCCGATGATAACATATACAGCCAGGATCGAGATGGCACGTGAGATATGATAACGCTCTACATAATTAATTATCGGAGCAATGAGATAGGCGATGATGAAGGAAGCGAAAATGTAAGAAAGAATCGATTTGTAGAATAAAATAGAAACTACTGCCAGCAGCAGATTGATAATGATGATGATCCAGCGGACTGTCTTGGATCTGGTACTCGACTGAGATGTATTATTCATTTTCTAATCTTTCATTCAAACTGATAATATGTTCACTGAGAACGCAACCGAGTTCATAGAGGATATTGACGCCTGCCTGGGGAAAATTATGCACAAACGTAGCAAGGTCTTTTTTGGAAATTCCCAGAAGAACTGAATCTTCCAAAGCGACTACGGAAGCGGTTCTTTTCACGTCTTTAAACAGGCCGAAGGAACCAAATTGGCCGTATGGTTTTATCCTGTTCAATTCTATTTCTTCGTTCTTCTGTTTCAGATAGACTTTCAGCTCTCCTTCCCTAACAATATAGAAGATCACGTTGGGATAACCTTTTTTAAAAACCTGTTCACCGGCAGCATAATTTCTGGTATAGAGATATTGTCGTAAATGTTTCAGGTCGGAACGGGAAAGATCTCTGAAGATCGAAACTTTTTTCAGGAATTTTAGCAAATCCTTTTCTTCTCGTACGTTTTCATCCATAATTTCTCCTTTCATTCAACCTGTTCAAAAATCAAAACTAATTTGTAAATGTCAATTTTTTTGATGATGTTTTATTTAGATATTACGGACATGTGCCTTTTTTACAAAGCAAAGCAATAGTTTATATTGACAGACAGCAAGTAGGAACGAACTCTAATTCGGTGAGGATAAAGTAATGAAATTTGTAAAAAAGATAATCCTGTTTTTTTCGTTGTTTCTCTTTTATCTCGTAGCAAAGGAATTCCTGCAACTATACACACAATTAAAAATCCTGCATCCCTACGCAGCATATGTTTTCCTGGTAGTTTTAGCTTGTGTAATTGCCTGGCTGCTGGTAATTCCCTTGATCCGGTTGTTCAGCATAAAACGCTTTGAAGGTCCGGCTCGCACCGCAGAAGCAGAAAAAGGTTTGCTGGAACGCCGCATCAAACAACTACAGAAAAATCCCTTTCTCTTGGAAAGCGGCAGCGATTTGGAAGTGTTAAATTATGATCGCGAAACTTATAAAAATCTGACAGCACCTTTGGAAAAACAGTGCGGTAAACTGCGCAACCGGCACATCAGCCAGATGTTTTATTCCACGGCAATCGCTCAGAACGGCTTTTTGGATGCAGTTTTGATTTTAGCGATCAGCATTCAGCATGTGAAAGAGATTTTCCTGCTTTATAACGGCAGAGTTTCCAATCGCGATCTCTGGAAGATCGCCAGATTGGTCTATTATTCTGCACTCATCGGCGGTTCGGAAGGCGTGGAATATTCCACCAAAGAACTCTTGAATAAATTCGCTACTGACAGCTTGAAAGCCATTCCTTTTCTGGACAAGATAATGGCGTCACTGGCTGATGGACTTGTGAACGCTGCTCTACTTACCCGCATTTCCTATCTCACGGAACGCTATTGCAAACTTACGCTGATCACTTCCGAAAAAGATTTCTATCCGTCTCCGGCGATCATCGTCAATTCGGTCAGCCACATCACTTCGGATATTCTAAGCAGATTGAGCAAAACCCTGAAAAAGATGGCTGCCGAAAAAACCAAAAATGCGGCTCAATTCGCCATCAATCCTGTTGGTTATCTGCTGGCAAAAGCGATCGATGAAAAAGATGAACTGACCGAACGGGAAAAGGAAATCCGCAAAGACCAGGCAAAATTAATTGGCAATCCGCTGGCTTATGGGATCGAAAAGTTGATCAGTAGCCTGAAACGAAAATAGAATATGCTAGTTCATCCTTCCAGCATACCATGACGATATGCCCTGGGTTGAACCAAACTTTAATGATAATCAACTTGGTTATTCTTTAAAAAAAATCTTGCCAGCAAACATCAGACTTAAAATAAATCGTTTCGATTAGCGAGTGTAGCTCAGTTGCAATGTGTTCTTGAGCGGGTGTAGTTCAGTTGCAATGTGTTTTTTAAGCGGGTGTAGCTCAGTTGCAATGTGTTTTTTAAGCGGGTGTAGCTCAGTTGCAATGTGTTTTTTAAGCGGGTGTAGCTCAGTTGGTAGAGCATCAGCTTCCCAAGCTGAGGGTCGCGGGTCCGAGTCCCGTCACCCGCTCCATATTTTTTACGACAAAAACGAGCTTATTTCCAAGTGAAAATATTAAAATTCTATCGGTTTTCAAACAGAATATTTCCCGAAATTCCCTTCATGCTCAGCGTGATACAAACATTATAAATGCTAATTACAATTTTCTATTCTTAGAAAGATTTAAAAGATGTTTTTTAGAAGCACAACAATAGTTATTATAATATTTATTCTTGCATTCTGTTTATTTATAACATTATACGGCCACAATGAAAGAAACCACTTCAATTAAAGTATCAATTCGTTTTATGCCTGAGCTTTCCCATTCTGCAGGGTAAGTAAACAAATCTGAACGAAGAAGATTAACTGGCTTTTGAAAACATTTCCGGATGCTTTGAGGTGATTTCCAGAGCAATTTTTATTGCCTGGTTCACCGGCAAAAATTCCTTTCCCCGGAAAGGATCTATAGCATAAATCCGCATCGCAAAATCTCTGGCGATAGGAGCTTTTAAACCTTCGGAAAGTTGGGAAGTGGCTTTATCAAATTCTATTTTGCTTTGCTGTTTTATAATCTTGCAGGTGAGTAATTGAGATTTTCCATCAGCATCTCGCTGCACGGAATTGGAAAATAAGCGGCAAACCAGAAAACGGTAAGGATAAATGCTGCAATGACCTTTACGCCTTTCATCGTTGTTTTCTTTGTAAAAAATGCATTCTGTTCTTTCCGTGTCAGAGCCCAGCAGATCGTAAACCATGTCACCTTTCCCAATCTGCCAGAGATAGAGGCTGGCAGGAATGCATTCCAGAACTGTTGCAAAAACTTTTTTACTGCGGCAGCATTCTCCACAATTTTCAGGACAGATCAAACCTGTTTTCCGTACAAATTTTCTGCTCTGTTCATCTGCCAGATCGAACACACGCATCACTTTGGAAGACAACGTTTTATAATTCATGATTTTTTCTCGCTCAGGCATTTTTCTAGATATTCTTCAGAAAATCCCACTTGCAGCGTCAAGCACAAATTTGCGATATTTTTTTTCACATTCATGGAACATATTAAAATTTCAATTTTTAAATTTCTTTCCAGATTTTTTCACTGGTTTTCCCAAAATTCCAACAATGCTTTTCTACTAATTATTTGTTCCACTTTCTCTTAATGAAAATTTCTTAATCCTGTTTAACTCTTTCAAATATAATTGATTATCTTTTTTGATAATCTTATTGACTTCAAGATTGTCCAAAATAAGTCGGTTAATCATTGAAAAATTTATATTAACGGGAGGCATCATGGCAATTGAAGAAAAAATTGCTGAATTGCGGAACAAGCGGGAAGTTGCCCGGTTGGGAGGCGGAGAAAAACGCATCGAAGCCCAACATGCTAAAGGAAAGCTGACAGCCCGGGAAAGAATCGAACTGCTGGTCGATCCGGACAGCTTCGAAGAATTTGATATGTTCGTCGAACACCGTTGCGTAGATTTCGGCATGGCTGAAAAAACCAAAGCGCCGGGCGACGGTGTTGTAACGGGTTGCGGCACGATCAACAGCAGAATGGTCTATCTTTTTGCCCAGGATTTCACAGTTACGGGTGGTTCGCTTTCCAAAACTCATTCTGAAAAAATCTGTAAAGTGATGGATATGGCCATGAAAATGGGAGCGCCGATGATCGGCATTAACGACAGCGGTGGAGCGCGAGTGCAGGAAGGCGTGGATGCCCTGGCAGGATTCGCTGAAATTTTTCTGAGAAACGTGAAAGCTTCCGGTGTGATTCCTCAGATTTCCGCTATCATGGGACCTTGCGCCGGCGGTGCGGTCTATTCTCCTGCTATCACCGATTTCATCTTTATGAACCGGGAAACCAGCTACATGTTTGTCACCGGACCGAAAGTAGTGAAAACTGTTTTGAACGAAGACGTGACGACGGAAGAGCTGGGTGGTGCAATGATGCATGTGAGCAAAAGTGGCGTGGCGCATTTCGTCAGTGATAATGAAGAAGAAACCATTCTGCTCATCAAAAAACTGATGGGATATCTGCCTTCCAATAATATGGAAACTCCTCCTTACGAAGCTCCCACCGATACGATCGACCGCTATTGTGAAGAATTGAATTCGATCATTCCGGAAAATCCCAATAAACCTTATGATATGATGGATGTGATCTGCAGCATCGTGGATGATAACGAATTTTTGGAAACCAACCGCAATTTTGCTCAGAACATTATGGTCGGCTTTGCCAGAATGAACGGGCACAGCGTAGGCATCATCGCCAATCAGCCTAAAGTATTGGCCGGAGTGCTGGACATCAACGCATCCGTGAAAGCTGCCCGTTTCATTCGCTTTTGCGATGCTTTCAATATTCCGCTCGTAGTTTTGGAAGATGTGCCGGGATTTTTGCCGGGAACCAATCAGGAGCACAATGGCATAATTCGTCATGGCGCCAAATTGCTTTATGCTTTTGCGGAAGCCACCGTTCCCAAAGTAACCGTGATCCTGCGTAAAGCTTATGGCGGTGCGTATTGCGTGATGAACAGCAGCAGCATGGGGGCTGACATCGTTTATGCCTGGCCGACAGCCGAGATTGCTGTGATGGGACCGAAAGGAGCAGTGGAAATAGTTTTCAATAGAGAAGTAGAAAATGCTGAAAATCCCGAAGCTGTAGCCCTGGAAAAAGAGAAAGAATATGTAGAAAAATTTGCCAACCCGTATGTGGCAGCCAAGAAAGGTTACATCGATGATGTGATCGAACCGGCATTCACTCGTTTCCGCATCATCCGCTCTTTGGAAATGCTCGCTACCAAGCGCGTTTCCAATCCTCCTAAAAAACACGGCAATATTCCGCTGTAGGGAGAAATTTAATGCGAAACTCAATAATTTTATTAATTCTTCTTTGGACGGTTTTCGGTTTTGCCGAAACTAATTCCGAGAAAACTGAGCTCTCACTCGATGCAACTCTTCATCAAGTTTCCAAACAAACTGACATCCCTCTAAAAAAGATCAGGCAGTATTTGGATTTGGATGATTCTGCCGATTTGACGAAAACGCTGGCGGAATTGCAGATTTCTGAAATGCAGCTTAACTTTGCTGTGGAAGAATACAACAGTAACAAACATGCATTTTACGGCGGTATTGCCCTGGTAGGCATGAGCATTGTTTTTCTCAGCCTCATCATCGTAGGATTCTTCATTTACTCTTTGCAGCATCTCAATCATAAAAAAAAGCCGATATTGAAAACCGTGCAGACTTCCGTGGGGAAAATATCGGCTTCAACCGAACATATCAGCAGTAATGCCATCGTTGCCGCCATTGCTGCCATCTATCTCCACGAAGCTGAAGTAGAAGAAAAAAATCGATTGAATCTCACCTGGACCCGTTCCCAACTGAGCATGTGGAGTTCTGCGAATATGATGGAAAACAGATTTTTCGATAATAAGAGAGGAAGATAAAATGTTTAAGATTTTTGGATATTTTCTTTCTACAGCATCTTTTAGCTTTGCTCTCGAAGGATCTCAGGCTCGTTCTTTCAGCTTTACATCTGTTCTGCATTTGAGATTCTTCGTTAGATTTTTTGAAAGAATATCTCAGAAAGACAAATGGCTTTTCTCTGTGATCGAAGAATTAATTATTAAAAAAGAGAGTTATTATGAAAACCTATAAAATGATTATAAACGGCGAAAAATACAACGCCAAGATCAAAAAATACAAAGGCACATTCATGCTGGTGGAAGTGAACGGCATCGATTACGGTGTTGAACTGGAAATCGAAGAAAAACCGAAAGTTCAACTGATACGTTCCAACAAAACCACTCCCGCTTTGGACGTGGCAAAACCGGCAGTCAAAAAACAACCCGCAGCTCCCGGTTCTGTTCTGGCTCCTATTCCCGGTTTGGTGTTGCGGATTTTGGTCAAGGAAGGTGATGAGGTTAATATCGGTGACACGATCCTGGTTTTGGAAGCCATGAAGATGGAATCGGAAATTGCTTCCACAGCCAGCGGAATTGTGAAAATCATCAAAGTGAAAGAAGGCAACATAGTTCAGGAAGATGATGTTTTGATCGAGGTCGGTGAATAATATGGCGGAATTTTTTAATTTTTTCGGCACAACCGGTTTGGCGCAAATCCAACTACCATATATCATTATGCTTCTGGTTGGCGGTTTTTTTATCTATCTGGGAATTGCCAAACATTATGAACCACTGCTGCTGGTTCCCATCGGTTTTGGCATTATTCTGGGCAATATGCCGGGCACGGCCATTTATGGAGTTTATGCCGAAGGTTCCGTGCTTAATCAACTTTATTATGGAGTAAAATTCGGTCTTTATCCGCCGCTCATTTTTTTAGGGATCGGTGCGATGACCGATTTTTCCACTCTCATCGCCAATCCGAAATTGATCCTTCTGGGTGCTGCTGCTCAGTTTGGTATTTTTGCCACTTTTATTGGTTCTCTGCTCCTGGGATTCACCGTGATGGAAGCCGGTGCAATCGGTATTATCGGTGGTGCAGATGGGCCCACTTCGATCTTTTTATCCACCAAACTTGCTCCGCATTTACTGGGACCGATAGCGATCGCAGCCTATTCCTACATGGCGTTGGTTCCTGTCATTCAACCGCCGATCATCAAACTTCTCACTTCCCCGAAAGAACGCAAAATCCGCATGAAAACCCCACGTCTGGTCAGCAGAAAAGAGAAAATATTTTTTCCCATCATTGGAGCTCTGGTCACCATTTTGATCGCTCCCGGAGCTTCGGCACTTTTGGGAATGTTGTTCTTTGGTAATCTGCTGAAGGAAAGTGGTGTAACGGAACGTCTGGCCAAAACCGCTTCCAATTCGCTCATCGATATTATCACAATTGTACTTGGTCTGGGAGTCGGCGCTTCAACTCAAGCGATTCGGATAATCAATGGAACAAATATGGGATTTTTAACTGCCAGGTCCATCAAAATATTTGCTTTGGGAGCATTATCTTTTTGTATTGCCACTGCGGCAGGAGTTGTTTTCGCCAAATTTATGAATCTTTTCCTGAAGGAGAAAATTAATCCGATGATCGGAGCTGCCGGTGTGAGCGCGGTGCCGGATAGCGCCCGTGTGGTTCACACGATGGGACAGAAATACGACCGCAGCAATTTTCTGCTGATGCATGCTATGGCACCAAATGTTGCGGGAGTGATCGGCTCGGCTGTGGCTGCCGGTGTGCTGCTGGGAATACTGGGGAATTAAATCACCGCAAAGCCGCTAAGAACGCGAAGCTGGACTTGACTTAACAATTCGGTTTGCTTTCAATATTACTTCACCGAAGAGTTGAGTTAAGAACAGCTTGGATTATTAAAGTTGTAGTGGTAAAACATTGGTCTGCCTTTTTTCTCATCTGAGTCGGTTCTATAATTTTTTTTCAAAAGATTTCATTTCAACTTAACACATGATCTGCGACATGTGCCAAGTCTCAAATAAAACTTGTCCTAAGTTCCGCAGGAATCTTGGGACAAGTTGACACGACTTTTACCACGAAGGCACGATTGCACAAAGGACACGAAGAGAAACATTTTTTAGTTTTGTCTTTCTGACGATTCTTTTAGCTTTGCCTGGAAAGAATTTCTTGAAATTCTTCCAGCTTTTTTTTCTCTAATAATTCCAACTTGAAAAAGCAACCAGGCTGGTTGCTGTACAAAAAAAGGGTGATCCGAATACCACCCTAATTTTCCTAACCGTTCCGAAGGTCGAGAAAAGCATGAAGTTCCACAACCGTTAGTTAGATGAAAGAATTCCAGCGATCGTTTTGCTGTGCATATCCGACGCATTGTTCGGAAGGTTTATACAATCCGTGCCTTTCCGCGCTAATCCGCGGCTTTTGTTCTTCTTGCTTTTCTACGTTTTCTCTTCATTGAAGAGAAACTGCAAAGAGTTCTCTATTTCTCCGCCTCAATATAACAAAGAACATCACCTTTGGCAACAGAATCTCCGGCTTTGTGCTCGATATTTTGGATCACGCCATCACAGGGAGCAGCCAGGTTATTGAACATCTTCATCGCTTCCAACACGACCACAGTATCCCCGGTTTTCACTTTATCACCGTCTTTAACTTTGAATTCAATGATCATGCCTGGGATCGGAGCCTTTAATGTGCCGGAATTATTAGGATCAGCAGCTTGAACTTCTTTTTTCTTAATAATAGTTCCGCCACTTTTCATATTCGGATCAGCGACTTCCACATTGAAGTATTCACCATCCACATACACATCAAATGAACGCAAGTTGGCTGGCTTGTCTTTTTTGGCTTTGGCAGTCAATTCCCCGGAAATCGCTTTACGAACCAGTTCATCCTCTGCTTTTACCTGTTCCAGCGTTTTCGGTTTCACATCATCGGGAATTTCCTGTTTGCCGTATTTCCAATTCAGGAAGCGTTGGCCTGTAGTCGGATAAAGTGCATATATAAGTTCATCATCCAGATTTTGAGCTAATCCTTTCACATCTTTTTTAACTTTTGGCAGTTCCGGTTCCAGCGTATCGCCGGGTCGGGTAGAAATCGGTGTTTCGCCACGTGGATAACCTTTCAGAGCTTGCTTTTGAACTTTCGGATCGATCGGTAGAGTTGTCTTGCCGTACAAACCGAAGCAAAGGTCTTTCACCTGTTCGGTGATCTTGGAATAATCTCCTTCCTTTTCATCGAAGAGAACATTATTCACAGTTTGAATTCCCACGATCTGACTGGTAGGAGTTACCAGCGGAACTTGACCGAGATCTTTTCGCACTTTCGGAAGAGCTTCAAAGACATCATCCAGTTTATCCAGCGCATCCATCTGGCGAAGTTGATTCACCAGGTTGGAAAGCATTCCACCCGGAGTTTGATGTAGAATTACATTTGTATCGATGATGCTGAATTTGGTATTATCGGCAAAATGTTTGTATTTGGGAATGATTTTTTCCATTTCTTTGCCGATTTCAGCCAGTTTTTTGATGTCCATACCTGTGTCGCGATTCGTTCCCAAAAGAGAAATAACGATCGGTTCCACAGCCGGATGCGAAGTGCGGTAAGCATAGGGAGCTATGCAGGTATCCACGATGTCCACGCCGGCTTCGATAGCTTTGAATATCGCCAGATCGCCCATGCCGGAAGTGAAATGCGTGTGCAGATGAATGGGAATTTCAGTTTGAGCTTTGAGGGCTTTTACCAGATTGTAGGCATCGTAAGGAGAAACCAGTCCCGCCATATCTTTGATGCAGATCGTGTCGGCGCCAATTTCTGCCAGTTGTTTGGCTTTCTTCAGATAATAATCCAGATTGTAGGTTTCGCCGCCCATGCGGGGTTCGGTGAGTGAATAGCAGATCGTTCCCTGGAAGTGTTTGCCGTTTTTCTTAATGACTTTCACTGCAGTTTCGAAGTTACGAAAATCGTTTAGAGCATCGAAAACCCGGAAAATATCTATACCGTTATCGCAGGCTCGCTGCACAAAATTTTCTACAACATCGTCAGCATAATTGCGATATCCTACCAGGTTTTGTCCGCGCAAAAGCATGGAAAAAGGAGTTTTCTTAATGTATTTTTTCAGAGTGCGAATTCTTTCCCAGGGATCTTCATTTAAATAGCGGTGCATTGTGTCAAAAGTAGCTCCGCCCCACATTTCCAAACTGTAGAAACCAACTTCGTCCATCATTTCCGCCACAGGCAGCATGTCTTCCGTGCGGCCGCGAGTAGCAAAGAGCGACTGGTGTCCGTCTCTGAAACTAAGGTCTTGAATTTTGATGGGATTTTTTGCTTTGGGGCGGTTTGGAGCGTAACTCATTTTGGTCATTTCCAAAACGCCGTGTTTATCAAATGTCATTTATTTCCTCCATAGTTATCTATTAAATCAGCCTCATCCGTCCCGATCCTTCGACTACGCTCAGGATGACAGATAATTAAATTTATTTCAATTTGTCTTTCTGAGATATTCTTCTTTTATTTTTCTCATGAAGAATCTCAAATTGATTTTTTTTTCATTTATTTATATAGAATAGAGATTGCTTCGGGAGAATTCCTCTGATAGATTCCTCGCAAAGACTTCTCTCACATATTTTATCTGACAGATTAATGATCTATCACTACAGGTTATATTTCTATTCTTGCTACTCCCTCTCCTTGGGAGAGGGTCGGGGAGAGGCAATAATTCTTTGAATTCAAGTTTCATCTATTAAATTCTCGTCGTTGAACAAGCATATTATTGCGCATGATTATCTTTCTGCCGGAAAGTACCCACTGACTGGTGTTTTTCTTTTTTTTCTGCTCTTCTTCCTGTTGTAGGAATTGCAGCACTCCGGCGATAGCAGCTTTCAATTTTTTATTCTCTTTCATCGAAATCTCTTAAACCGGGATGTTACCGTGTTTTTTGGGTGGAAGCGCTTCGCGTTTGGTGCAGAGAATATCCAAAGCATCGATCAATCTTATTCTGGTTTCGGAAGGTTGGATTACGGCATCGATGTAGCCCCGTTCGGCAGCTATGTATGGTGTATTGAATTTTTCTTCATAATCAGCGATCAATTCCTGGCGTTTTGCTTCCGGATCGTCAGCAGCTTTTTGAGCTTTGCGGTAGCTGGAAACCACATTTACAGCGCCTTGAGCACCCATTACAGCTATTTCGGCAGAAGGCCAGGCGAAAGACATATCATTTCCGAGATGCTGGGAACTCATGGCGATGTAGGCTCCACCGTAGCTTTTACGGGTGGTCACGTTCAGTTTGGGAACGGTAGCTTCGGAATAACTCCAGAGCAGTTTTGCGCCATGCCGGATGATGCCGTTCCATTCCTGGTCGCAGCCGGGAAGATAACCGGGAACATCCACGAAAGTAATGATCGGCAAATTGAAAGCGTCACAGAAACGGATGAAGCGGGAAATTTTATCGGAAGCATTGATGTCCAGACAGCCGGCTAAAACCATTGGTTGATTGGCTATAATTCCCACCGAACGGCCATTCAAACGAGCCATCCCGATCAAAGCATTTTCGGCATAAAGTTCGTGAATTTCAAAGAATTCTCCATTATCGATGATGGCATGGATCACATTCTTCATATCGTATCCTGCTCGCGGATCATCAGGAATTATTGTGTCGAGTTCAGGACAAAGTCTGGCCGGATCGTCACCGGAATATTGGAAAGGAGGATCTTCTAAATTATTATTGGGAATAAAACTCAGCAGCATCTTCACTTGCTCGATGGCATCTTCATCGCTTTCACAGGCAAAATGAGCATTCCCGCTTTTTGTATTGTGAGATATTGCACCACCCAGTTCTTCAAAAGTTGTCTCTTCCCCAGTTACTGTTTTGATAACCTGCGGCCCCGTGATGAACATGTGGGCAGTTTTTTTTACCATCAGAATAAAATCGGTCATAGCAGGAGAATAAACCGCTCCGCCGGCGCAAGGTCCCATAATGATAGAAATCTGCGGAATGACGCCCGAAGCGCGGGAATTGCGGAAGAAAATATCTCCGTAACCTTTCAGAGAATCGATTCCTTCATCCACGCGAGCGCCGCCGCTGTCGTTCATTCCAACGACAGGAACACCGGCTTTCATCGCCAAATCCATGATTTTAACGATCTTGGCGGCGTGCTGTTCTCCCAGCGAACCGCCCAGCGAGGTGAAATCCTGCGAAAATGCAAAAACAGGACGTCCATTAACCAAGCCGTGTCCTGTCACAACTCCGTCTGCCGGAATTTCGGTAGAAGACATATTAAAGTTGGTGGAACGATGCTTCACGAACATATCGATTTCGCGGAAAGTTCCTTCATCAAACAGCAGATTGAGACGTTCACGGGCAGACAGTTTATTTTTTTCATGTTGAGCAGCAATGCGTGCTTCACCACCCATCTCTTGAGTTTTTTCGATCTTCTTTTTCAGGTTTTCTATTTTATCACTTACTTTCATATTTACTCCCAGTTAAGCTATTTCACTTAATTTGTGGTGAAATTTCTTTTTATGGGGTCAAATTGTAAAGAAAAAGTATTGGAAACTTGAGGGTTATTCAGTTTACAATTACTTGTTATCAAAATGAACAATTCTTAATAAAATTTAGCAAAACCCTTCGACAAGCTCAGGGTGACAAGATGTTACTTGTTCCCAAGTTTGTCTGGGGAACAGGAAAGAATCCATGTTTTTACCCTTCGACAGAGTCTGCTTGATCCTTCGACTCCGCTCAGGATGACAGGACAAAGGGATCAGGAAGACAGACTTTGATTCTGTTTTGTGCTTTTTGTGGCTATTTATTTTACTCCCGGCACCACAATCCCGGCATCATGAATTACGAGAATATCTGCATCTTTTCCTTTTATTTGGATTGCTTCATTTACTGCAGATTGCAAATCATTAAATGAATGAATAAATATTCTTTCCAAAGTATCAGATGGAATTTCCGAAACCATCCAAAGTTGATGATTCTGCACGAAATCTATCAGTTTGGCAGCTTTATGATAACCGAGTTTGTATTGCTGTTTGATCCTGGTAAAAACTTCGTCTGGAGTGGTGCACGAACTGAGCAGTTTATAAAAATTATCATTCCCGATACCCTGCCTGCAAGCCGATACGAGAATGAAAATACCGTCGGTATTAATGACGTTCCTGGCATTTTCGATGCCTTTGTGAGACTGATAGAGATCGCTGTCCAAAGGCGGTTGAATGATTCCGATAACGATATCAACTGGGCGTTTTATTGGCACTTTATAAACTTTATTTGCATCGGGAATTGTGTGGGAAAATGCTTTGTTGGTTTTATCAAATTCTGCTGAGAAAACGCGGCGATCTTGATCGATCACCAGCAGGCAGGCCCAGGTTTCGGTGGATAACATAGCTGCAGCTTCCAGCATATCTTCGTGCACAGGATTGCCTTCCAGCTGCATTATCTTTGCTTCCGGCAGGAGTGCCAGAGCATGATTTTGTTCGATGGTTTCGTAAGCGGAAATTCCTGGCAAAATGCTTTTACGTCCGCCTGTGTAACCGGCAAAATAATGCGGTTCTACCGAACTTATTATCAGAATTTTATTATATTCCACAGCTAATTTATTTACTTTAACTTTCGTTCCACGACTGGTTGTTCCCAGTTCAATCATTGGATCATTCCTGGCATCATGGCAAACGGTGTTGTCTTTATAGATTTCGTAGAATTTTCCGAAAATTTTTGTGAATTCCTCTTCGGTTGGTTTGCGATGCGAACCCAATGCAACAATGAAAGTTACATCCAAATCTTTTATTTTTGGATACAATTCTTCGATCACTTTGGCAGTTGGAGTTGCCCGTGTACCGTCATTGACGATGATCAAAAGCTTTTCAACGTCTTTCAAAAATAAAGGTAGCTTTTCATTCAAAGCATTTTGAATTACTTCTTTTTCGTTTTTAGTTGGAACTTCGTTTGGTTGGATGATTTCGATGTTGGAATTATCCGGAATTTTGATTTCTTTAATTATTCCAGAATAGATATAATCGATCTTCATGTTTACCTCAATATCCTTCGACTTCGCTCAGGATGACAACTAATTAAAGTACAACTCAATTCTTCTCTGTGTTCTTTGTGTCTCTGTGGCTCTGTGTTTTCCTCATCATAACCAAAACAACAGCAACGGCACATAGATTATTCCCAATAAAAGTGAGATCGAAACCAAACTGGCAGCGAATTCTTTATCCATACCTTCCAGCGAAGCAAAAACCAGTGTGTTGTAACCAACCGGCGCTCCGCAAAAAACGATGACCAATGTTTTGATGACGCCTTCCAAACCCAGCAAAGTAGAAAATCCCCATCCCAGCAGCATTCCCACCCCGATGCGCAAACCAAAAACGGTGAACATTTTTCCGAAATTTGTAACTTTAGGATGGAAGTACAAACCCAGAGAAAAGATCACGAGAAAGATGGTCGGTCTGCCGGCAATTTCGAAAAAGTTCAAAGCAGTTGGGGAAAGATTGATTTTCAGCAGATTAAAAATAATTCCCAAGATCAAACCCCAGATAGGCGGCAAAAGCAGGAATTTTTTGATGGGAATTTTGGAATTGCCGCGATTTCCGTACTTGATCGCAAAATAATAGGCAAATGTGAAAATCATCAGGCTGTTGCCAAAATCAAAAATTGTGTAGATCGCCAAACCCTGATTTCCAAAAGCTGCCAACACAAAAGGCAATGTGAAGCCGGTGTTCATGATCAGCGTTCCCACATAAAATGAACCGTGTGTAGCCCGCGGCATTTTGAACAATCTGGCAATGGGAGCAGAAATCAAACCGATCAACAGCATCGTGAAAATGGCGATAAAAGGCAGATAAATGAATTTCAGATTCAATTCTGCGGTGGCTCCCGACAAGAAAGTGAGGGAAGGCAGCGTGACGTAAAAACTGAGCCGCAGAAGTGTGTCAGCTGTGCTGCTACTGAAAAGTTTTATCTTTTTCAGTCCAAAACCCAGAAAGAAAATGATGATAATCGGGATCACTTTACTCCAGAAATCTATCAAAAAACCTCCTACATTTATTCGTCATTCTGAGATATTCTTACAGAGGTTGTTCTCATGAAGAATCTCTTAAATTAATAGATGCAAAGCAATAAGAATACACATTAGATTCTTCGTGAGCAAAGCTATAAGTTACCTCAGAAAGACACTCTATTTAGACATACGTGAATCAACTTTCGTCAGGTTTTATTGTCAATTGAAATGTAATTCGGGGGGGGGATAACCAAGTTTGGATTGATCACCCGAGGCTGCTAATATTTCGCACACGGTGATTTGGCAGTCAGGAAAGCAGTTTTTAATATCCTGAAACGATTCTATTGACATGCTTTTCTCTAAATTGCTGCCTTGATTTGAAAATATTTATGGAGGTTCGATGCAGGAAACCGATCTTTTTCCACCGGTGAAAAAATACCTGGAAGCCAATGGCTACACCGTGCGAGCCGAAGTGCAGGACTGCGACATCACCGCCACCAAAGATGACGAATTGCTCATCATCGAACTGAAGCTGAATGTGAATATTCCGCTGCTGATCCAGGCTACGGACCGGCAAAGAATCACCGACGCGGTTTACGTGGCAATTCCCCGACCATCCAATCACACTCAGAAAAAACGCTGGAAAGGTGTGAAACATATTTTGCGCAGATTGGAGCTGGGTCTCATCTTCGTGGATGTGGAGTTGGAAACAGTTGAAATCGTTTTTCACCCTCTCGAATTCCAGAAAAAGAAGATTAAAAAGCGCCGCAAATCTCTTTTACAGGAAGTTTCCCAAAGAGACGAAAATCTGAATATCGGCGGCTCTTCACGGCGGAAGATCATGACCGCCTATCGCCGGAATGCCATGCAAATCGCTGCTTTGCTGGCTGAACTGGGCCCATCCAAACCGAAAGATTTGCGGAAATTGGGAACGGGCGAGAAAACGCTTTCTATTCTCAGCAGCAATTTTTACGGCTGGTTCCAGCGAGTGGAACGCGGAGTTTACGATCTTACGGCAAAAGGAAAAGAAGTGGTGGAAAAGTATGGGGAGATTCTTCGTCAAAAATAATTTTACTGCACCTACAGCGCTGGATTTCTTTTCCAATATCTCTCTTCCCAAAGCTCACGCTTTGGGCTACAAATATGACGCCACGCCGTGGCTAATTTGAATATCCAATGATGAACAAGGAATCTCGAGTGGTGAAGTTTGTTCCAGTTGTAGAGCAGCGGGATATTTTTAGCCGGCTGCGTTAGCTGCCGGTTCTGAATGCGCTGAAAGATTGAACTGCGTAGCTGCGGCATAGAATAATGACCGAAAACAAACTGGATTTGAATTTACCGATGATTAGACTGGATGTGGAGATTCTGGTGGTGGAAATTTATTCATAATAGTAATCTTATAAAGAATGAAGTTAAGTTAAATCAGCTTATGCCTAATTTTACATTTCTTCTATATTTATATACGTATCGTGAAAATACCTTATCATTATTACAGCAGCCAAAATGCCTGTTGCAATTATTATAACCATCTCCAGCCATGAAATACTAGCACCAACTCCAAACATTAATCTCAATATAAATGAAGCTCCCATTAAGAAACTATACAATATTGATAAGAAAATCGAAACTGTAAAATTATTTTTGGGAACCATAATTGAACCAACATAAATAAAACCGATTGCAGAAGCAAAATTAGCTACTATTAGAATCCAAATTTTATAGAAAAAACTCTCACCAATTACCATAGAAATTGTAAAATCATTTATTATTGTAACGGTAGGATAAATAATGAGCAGAGCTAAAAAAGAAGACGGAAGAAACAATATCCATCTTAACCAATCAGGCATTTTATCCAAGTATTTCATAATAATTTAATCTACTCCTCCACATAAGCCCTGAGATTTTTAATCGCAAAATCGGGATAATCCGATTCGACGATCAGATCAGAGGAATACTTTAGCTGCCACAAAGTGATTTCACCCGGTGCCAGCGAGTAGTTTTTAACGGTTGTGGCGCCGCCGAATTTGAGCGTGAAAGTGCTGTCGGCATAAAATTCGGCTTCGATATACCAGGGCGGATAATATATGGAACTGCCGTTATTGGCAATCGTCCCTTTGGCGATCAGTTCCGAAGAGGTGAACACGTATTCCGTGATGGTGAACTCGGCGCCTTGCAGGAGTTGTACATCGTCGGAACCTACTACTTTGTCGCCGTTGCAGCTGAGGATAAAGAGAGCGGATAAAAAAAGCGCTGCCATCATTACAGAGGATTTCATAATTAATTTCTCCTTCTACATCATAAAACCTGACTATAAAAAATCACGCTGATGATTCCAGCCTGAAAAACCAATTTCCAAAACTTACTTTTCTTTCCCGTAAAAAAACCATTAATTCTTAAATCTGGTTCGAAGTTGAGGAAGATAATATTCGTGTCAAATGTTTTCTTGGTTTGCCTAGGATGGGCAATTGCCCGCCGTTGAAATAAATTGGTTCAATCGTCTCGCTTAAACCGGATGTTTTGGCTGATCGTCCCGATCAATAATTGGATATTGGCTGTTCTTAACTCACTGCTTCGCGAGTAAGTCAAGTCCAGCAACGGTTGGTTCAATCGTCTCGCTTAAACCGGATGTTTTGGCT
>JAUSOT010000161.1 GCA_030656075.1 Candidatus Cloacimonadales bacterium | reverse complement strand
GTTCTTGCATCAAAATCAATTAAAATATTTCCTTCTTCCATTGCGTTGAGAAATCCATCAAAATTAAACTTTTGCAACATAAGGACTTTGCAATAATAATAAGATTCTTTTTTAGTTTCTTTATCCTTTTTTACTTCAGCTTGAACATAAAATGTATTCAGTAATTTTGTTCCTGCTTTATGCATCAAATCATCGAAACCCCAATACGGTTGGGGATTTAATTCTTTTAGCCCAATATTGGATTCTACAATTTTTAACCAAGTATTATGAGAGGAATCAACTTTTTTAAAATCGAAAGAAATTAGAATTTTTCTAGATTTTCTATCAATTTGTATACCAAAGCCTCTATTGGTAAAATTATTACCATTAATAGTTTGTCGAAAACTCATTTCATTAATTTGATATTTTTGATCAGCTTCTTTATGTTTCCAGCCGTATATTGGTAATAGAATTGAAGGAACAAATTTCAATGCCCTTGGTGAAGGTTCAGAGTGAAATAAAGTTGTTAATGAACTTGTTCCAATTTTCTGTGCTTTTAGTTCCCATTCAGCTGCATTTGGTATTGGTAAATTGTTTTCTTCAATTCCCAATAAATCTTCAAGTGTGTTTCCTATCCCACCGTGATTATTATGTCGTTTATTTTCAATCCATCCCCTATTTTTAATTTCTTTGAATTTTCTGATTAAAATATCTTTAGTAAAAATTATCATTTTATTGTCTCAAACATAGTCATTTGCTCGTTTAATTGAAAGACTTCAGAGTGTTTTTCATTTCGTTTAATTCTTTTTTCTGCCATTTTGCAGTATTCAGGAGATATATCAATACCAATGAACGAACGATTATTTCCAATTGCTGTAACAGCGGTAGTTCCCGATCCCATAAATGGATCTAATATTATTTCAGCATTTGTTGATTTAATAATTCTATCAATTAAAGCAACAGGAAAAGGAGCTGGGTGAGTATTTTTCATTTCTTGTTTAAATTCCCAAACATCACCACTTGCATTTGCTTTATGAGCTAATATAAATTTTGGTTTAGCTATAAGATAAATAACTTCATAGGTTGGTAAAAAATATCCTGGATTGAAATTGATACCTCCTTTTCTTCTCCAAATAATAATTTGCCTAACTGGTAAACCTTTTACAATATCTTGCCTGTCTTGCAGTAGACCACCTTGAACTCGCCATTTATGATTGTAAAAAATTGCACCATCTTCTTTAATTAATCTTAACATTTCGTTTAAACATTCTCGTTGCCACTTAACATATTGAGAATGTGGCATATTATCATTATAATTAGAATATCCATTTACAAGAGAAGCATTTTTCCATTTACCTCCACGACCATCTTTCATGCCATTACCGGTAGAATTTTTTAAATTGTAGGGTGGTGAAGTAACAATTAAGTCGATTGATTCAGAAGGTATTTTTTTCATAACATCAACTGAGTTACCGCAAATAATTTTATTTATGAAATCTCTCGGGTAGTCCATAAAACCTCTTTAAACTTTTTTTTCACCTTTTATTTTTCAATTATTTTGTCAAGCTGACCTCTTAATTACTTCTTTTTTTTCTGAATGTGTGTAACATCCATACTTGCGCCCTCGAAAAGGTGTGTCTAACTAACCTATGGTTACCCTAAAACAAGGTGCATCATAACTTTTTCTCATGTTCACCATTCTTTCATCCTGGTCAGCATAAAAAATTTCCAGTTCAAAAATTTACTGAACCGAACCTGCAGAACAGAGAATAATTTGTCAAACACAAAAATCTAATTTCAATTCAGCCCACGAATTTATTCGTGGGAATAAAAGAGCACAAACTTGCATTGTGAACCATTTCAATGGTTTTCTGTAAACCGATAAACCAATAATTTTAATATTCTTTTCCCACGAATAAATTCGTGGGCTTTATTCTGTTTTCGTGTTAATTCGTGCCAATTCGTGGTTGAAAAATTACTTTCCCAAACTCCGACTTCTCAATGAATTTCAATTTTTTAATCCATATCTGCATTCCCTGCAATTTCTGCTGGAATTCTGCTTCACTCACATCAAGATCAAGTAGATCATCCGTAGCTCTGCGGTTATTGAAGAACAGGTTGTCTTCGATCACGAAATCCAGCGGCACGGAATGCAGCGCCAAGGCGCATTGATACCCGTAATAATCGGGAGAATCATAAGCAATTCCATCCCAGGAGTTACGGATAATCTCATTGTTTTTAATTTCCAGGTGGGAATTTTTTCAGCATAAATTACTTCCTTTTTCGACCTCATCCCAGCCTTCTCCTATCGAGGAGAAGGAGTATAGGGATATAAAATTTAGTCGTTGCGAGGTTTCTATCAAGGGAATTCTTGCGAAGCAAACTCTACTCTTTCACATTTAAGATTGCTTCGGTTGATGCCAGCAAGAGAGAACTCGCAAAGACAGTTTTTTCTTTCAGCGGCTTCTCTTGTTTTCGCAAGAAAACATTCTTTCAGCGGCATCTCATGTCCCCTCTATTGCGACGTAGGAAGTAAGAGAGGGGATAGCAAGGGGTGAGTTTATCTTTCATACATTTCCGGCCTTCTATCCAGGAAGGCATGATTGAATTCAGTGATCAGCTTATTGTCAGCTTCTTCAGGATTGATCTCCACGATCTTCACGCATTCTCCGCTTGTTTCGCATCTGGTCAAGATTTCACCTTTGGTAGAAAGTATCTGGCTCATACCGGTGAACGTAAGTTCATTTCCGTCATTCTTTTCAGTGCCGATGCGGTTGGAAGTAATCGAAAAAACTCTGTTTTCCAAACTGCGTGTGATCATCGCCTGCTGACACCAGGGCAGAACGAGATTGGCAGAATGTGACAAAATCTGGGCTCCGCGCAAAGCCAGTGTTCTGGCCGATTCCGGGAAAATCCAGTCGAAACAGATCATCATTCCGACTCGCACTCCATTTTTAGCTTCGAACACATTCAATCCAGAATTGCCCGGTTCGAACCATTTCTTTTCCTCGAAAAACAGATGCGTTTTACGATAGACAAATATCTTCCCATCCGGGTTGACCAGCATGGCTGAATTATAGAATTTTCCCTTATCTTTTTCGGCAAATCCGATCACATAACTGGCGCTTTTAGCTTTCGCCAATTTCCGGAAAAGTGCGGCTGTTGAGCCGGTTTGGGCATCTTCCGCCACCCGGATAACTTGCTCTCTATTTTGGAACAGATATCCCGAAGTTGCCAATTCCGGCAGCACGATCAAATCTGCTTCCACGGGAGATAAAAGATCTTCCATCCTTTTCCGGTTTCTTTCCATTTCCAGAAATTTCGGTTCAAACTGCAGCACTCCGATTCGATAGCTCATGTCACCTCCAAATTAACTCCGATTCTTTCCAAAATCCAACCTGATATTGAGATTTTAGACTATCAGTTGTTTGTCAAATATTAATCAACCAACAATGCATTAAAATATTATAAAGTAAATATATATAAATAACTCCTTGACACATAGTCCGACCATTTTTTTTTTAACCGGTTGTCGAAAAGGCGCATAGTATTATCAGCTGACCAAGGTCAGCGTTTTTTTGATAATAACATGGTACCACTGGATTTTCAGTGGTTTCGTCTTATAATAAGAAAATTTCACAGAATGTGAAGTGAGGATGAAGATGGATAAACTTCATTCCGGAAAGTGAGGATATAAACCATGGAAAAAATCATGGTGGAAAGGATTGAGAAGATAGCAAGAGAAGCATGTTCATTATTCGGCATTGCTTTGTATGATCTTGAACTGAAACATGCAGCCAAAGGGCAGCTCGTTCTTATCTATATCACCAAAATCAGCGGCGTTACGATTGACGATTGCCGCAATGTGAGCAGAGCAATTTCCGACGTTCTGGAAGAAGAGGATTTCATCGAAGAAAGATATTTTTTGGAAGTATCCTCTCCCGGCTTGGAGCGAGAATTGAAGCTGAAAAAACATTATGTGAGTGCCATCGGTGAATTGGCTAAAATAACCTATCACCAAGATGACAAGAACGTCACTGAAATAGCTTTGATAGAAGAGATTCTGCCGGATCATTTGAAAGTGAAAGTGCATGAACTGGAAAAAGAAATTCCGTTTTCCAGCATAAAAAAAGCAAAAACATATTTCGATTACAAGAAGGAAGAAAGAGGGGAATTATGAGTGCAAATTTAATGGGTTCTCTGGCCGAACTTGCAAATTTAAAACAGTTGGATAAAAATAAACTTGCCGAGATCATCAAGGAAAGTCTCTACCAGGCGATCTCCAAGAAAATGATTCTGGAAAATGAATTGGAAATCATCGCCGATTTTGATACGAACAGGATCAAAGCGAAATTTAACAGAATTATCGTGGAACGCGACATATCTCTGGGTGAAATTTCCCTGAGTGAAGCCAAAAGATACGATGATGAACTGGAACTCGGCGACAAGATTCCAGTGGAAATGACTATCTCCGAATTTGAACCGAAAGTGATCCGAAATGCCAGAAAAGCAATATTGGAAAGGATCAAGCTGTTGGAAGAAGACAGGATCATGTTCGATTACGAAAATCAGAAAAACCAGGTCATCACCGGCAAAGTGACCAAAGATGATTATAACGGTTATGTGGTAGATATTGGCTATGCCGACGCTCTGCTTCCCAAAGAAGAACAGATCGAGGACGAATACTTTAAAGTCGGCGACATAGTGAAAGCCTACGTGGTGAACATCCGCAAAAGAAAGAATGATGTGATCGTCATCCTTTCCCGCACCCGTCCGGAATTTGTGAAGAGAATATTCGAAACTGAAATTCCTGAGATCAACTCCGGTGAAATTGAAATCAAGAAAATCGTTCGTGAACCTGGAATGCGCACCAAAGTATCGGTGCAATCCAATGATAAAAGCATCGATGCAACCGCAGCCTGCCTGGGCGAGAAAGGCATTCGCATCGAATCGATCCGCAGTGAATTGAATGGTGAATTGGTCGATATCGTCCTTTGGGACGAATCTCCCGAACAGCTTATTGCCAATGCTATCGGACCTGATCTGGTGGAAAAAGTCTATCTGGCAGAAAGAGGCAGATTTGCCCGCATCATCGTGAGCGAATCCAATAAAAACCTGGCGATCGGTAAGAAAGGCAAGAATGTGAAGTTGGCAGCCAAACTCACCGATTTCAAATTGGATATTTACACGGAAGAAGAATTTGAAGATAAAATCTCGGAAGAAAGAAGGATCACCAGCCACGTGAGCGATCTGGATGGTGTGACTTCTAAAATTGCTGAAATTCTGAAAGAACATGGCTACACTTCCGTGCAGGATATTTTCGAAGCCAGCATCGATGAATTGTGCAACCTGGAAGGTCTTGGCAAGAAAACAGCGACTAAGATCAAAGAATCTTCTAAATATTTCTAAAAAATTAGAGAGAGTGATAGTGCCGAACAAAGCTTCAAACGCAGGTCATATTCCGCAGAGAACCTGTGTGATCTGCCGGCACAAACAGAACAAGCTTGATTTATTGCGGTTCGTGATAATGCAGCATGAACCGGTGTTTGATTTGACTGGAAAATTTCAGGCTCGCGGATTTTATGTGTGTGATGAAAACCCGTGTATCGAAAAGCTTGATAAATGGGCTTTTAAGTATAAGAAAAAGAGTGGCAGACGAAAAAATTCGTCCTGATCGGGAAGTAACATGAAAGAAGAAAAGGTTTTGAATTTGTTGCATATATGCAGGAAAGCAGGCAAGCTTACGTTAGGCTACGATGCCTGTGAACGTTCCTGTTTCAGTGGACTTTCAAAGCTTATTTTAGTTGCTGCCGATCTGGCGGAAAATCAAAAAGAGAGAATAATTACACTGGCAGAAGCGTATAATGTGAAGTGGGCTGAGATTGGAACGAAGCAGATTCTTGGTGCAGCCTTCAAAACAAGAGACCTGGGAATCATCAGTGTTGATGATCAGAATTTTGCCAAAGGTATAAAAAAATGGATTTCCTGAGACCAGCGGATTCGATAAATTTGGAGGGGGAAGATGCCGATTAGATTACATCAGTTAGCAAAAGAATTCAAGATTTCAACAGCAGCTTTGAAGAAACATCTGGGCGATATGGGTGTGGTCGTGAAAAGCCATATGAGCCCTCTGGATGAAGAAGTCGTCACCAAGATAAGGGCAAAATTCAGCGAAGAAGTTGCTGCCATCAAACAAAGACAACATGACAGTAAAGCAATGCACAGGAAAATAATTCTTTCGACCCGAATCGCGCAGGAAGAAAAGCAGGAAAAAGAAATTCAACCGGAAAAAGCCCCCACCCAGAATATCCCCGTTTTTGTAGAGAAACAGATCAAAAAAACTCAAACGCGGGAGTCATCAACTAAATCTGAGCAAACTTCCAGGGATGAGAAACCCGTTCGAAGAGAAGAGAAACCAACTTATAAAAAACTTCCGACTGGCAAAGAACAAATAGCCGAACCAAAATTTAAAGAACATGAGAAGCGGGAAGAAAAAGCCAAGGAAAAAGCTTTTGATGACAAAAGCAAACACCTGCAGGCGAAAAAGAAAAGTTTAAAAAAATCCGGCCGCAAAAAGAAATTCATTCCCACCGAACTGGAAGAAGCTGAAATTTCTAGAAATATCAAGCGTACCTTGAGCAGCGGCGGGAAGAAAAAAAAATATAAAAAAGATGATAAACAACAGCAGATTATAGATACAAAACTTGTGCTCAACGAGTTCACCTCGGTCAGCGAACTGGCTAAAATGATGAATGTTGCTGCTACCGAGATTATTACCAAATTCTTCATGATGGGACAGATGGTTACAATCAATCAGCGTCTCGACAAGGAATCTCTGGAGATGATCTGCGACGAATTCCAATTCGATGTGGAATTCCAGGAAGAATACGGTAAAGATATTCTGGAAGAGCAAACCGAAGATAAGAGAGATGCTGTAAAAACTCACAGACCACCGATTGTGACTGTGATGGGACACGTAGATCATGGGAAAACAGCTATCTTGGACAGGATCCGCTCCAGCAATATTGTAGCGGGAGAATCGGGTGGAATCACCCAGCACATCGGAGCCTACCAGGTAGAATATGAAGGCAAAAAGATCACATTCCTGGATACACCCGGTCATGAAGCTTTTGCTGCCATGAGAGCCAGAGGCGCCAACGTGACCGATATTGCTGTGATCGTGGTGGCTGCCAACGAAAGTGTGAAACTGCAAACTATCGAAGCGATCGATCACGCCAAAGCCGCGGGAGTTAAGATTATCCTGGCGATCAACAAGATCGACCTGAAGGATGCCAATACAGACAGAGTTATTTCCGATATGATGAAACAAAATGTGACGCTGGAAGGTTATGGCGGAAATACATTATGGGTTGAATGTTCTGCCAAAACAGGCGAGGGTATCGGCGAACTTCTCGATTCAATCTTGCTAACTGCCGAAATACTGGATTTGCAGGCTGCTCAGGATGTTCCCGGTAAGGGAATCGTGATTGAATCTATGAAAGATCAACGCATGGGTACGCTAGCTACGATCCTGCTGCAGGAAGGAAAACTCTCCAGGAGCGACAGTGTGGTTTGCGGTGCTACTTTTGGACGCATCAGAAAATTGGAAGATGAACGTGGAAATGAATTGGAAACCCTTTATCCATCCAATGTAGCAATAGTTTACGGCATCAATGATGTTCCCAAAGCCGGCGATGTTTTAAACCAGGTAGATAGCGAAAAAACAGCCCGCCAGATCAGTACGGAACGAAAAAATATTCGTCGTGAACGAGAAAAATATCAAACTAAAACCAACCTGGATAATTTGTTCCAGAAAATCAAAGAAAATACCATGTCCGAGATCAAGCTGATCGTGAAAGCCGATACCGACGGTTCGGTGGAAGCACTTTGCGATTCTTTCCAGAAACTGGGAACGGATGAAGTTGCCGTCCATATCATCCACAAGGGAGTTGGCGGGATCAATGAAGCTGACGTGAACCTGGCTTATGCCTCCGATGCAATTATTATCGGGTTCCATGTGAGAGCCAACAATGCTACCAGGAAAATGGCTGAAGACGAAAATATTGAAATCAAACTTTACCAGATAATTTACGAAGCGATCGAAGACATCCAAAATGCCATGCAGGGAATGCTGGCTCCGGAGCTGGTGGACAAACACCTTGGAACTGCCGTTGTAAAACAGGTTTTTAAGATCAAGAAAGTTGGCACGATCGCCGGTTGTGCAGTAGAAAAAGGCAAGATCACCAACGCAGGACTGGTGCGCTTATATCGAAACGATATTTTGATCCATGAAGGAAAACTTTCATCTTTGAAGCATTACTCCGAAGAAGTGAAAGAAGTGAAAGCAGGTTCGGAATGCGGTATTGGGATCGAATTGTTCAATGACATCAAAGAAGGAGACATCATAGATAATTACATCAAGGAAGAAGTAGCCAGAAAGCTTTAAACACAGAAACTTTCTGTGTGTTTTTTTAAGGAGTGAGACCATGCCCAGAATCAGAATTCAACGTTTGGAAAGTGAACTATTCAAATTGATCAGCAATGTTGTAACTTTTCAACTTCGCAATAAAAATCTGCAAATGGTCACGATCAAAGCAGTCCGCCTTGCCAATGATCTTTCTTATGCAAAAGTTTTTTTTTCCACTTTAAATGAAGGGAAAAAAGACATTGTTTTGGCAGACTTACGCAAAAGTAAAGGTTTCATCAAGCGTCAAATTGCTGCCGCCCAACTCATGAGAATCGTTCCCGATCTGACTTTTGAATATGATGAAATGGAAGAGAAAGCCCGCAAACTGGATGATATTTTTGCTCAAATCCATTCCGAAGAGGTCGAATCTGATGATGATAAATAGCTTGAAAGATCAAAAAGAAGTAATTTTGGAAGCGGTTGAAAAATATAGATCGATTTGCATTTTAACTCATAAAAACCCCGATGGTGACGGACTTTGTACTGCTTTATTTCTGCAGGAAATTCTCAGGAATAAAAGCATCAAATCCGACATCGTGCTGGAAGAACAAGCGCCGGATGTTTATGATTTTCTGGATGGACAGAAAAGAACGAAAGTCTTTTCCAATCACATGTTTTACGATCTGCTCATCATCCTGGATTGCCATGAAGAAGAACGCATCGGCGTTTGCAGTCCGCTCATCCATACTGCCAAAAAGATCATCACAGTCGATCATCATATCGAGCGAGCTTCGATTCCTGATTCAACCAATTATATCGATACGAAAACGGTTTCGGTTGGTGCGATCCTGTATAAAATGTTTGAAAAAGAAATGAATGATTTTCCTGCCGAATCCGCTCTTTACTGTGCCAAAGCAGTTTATACCAGCATCATCAATGATACCGATAATTTTGTGAATGCCAACACCGATGCGGAAACATTTTTGATCTGTTCCAAACTGATGAAATACGGCATAAAACCCGGAGATATTACCGAACATTTCCTGCTCAGTAAACCTGCCAACGAACTGAAATTCGTGGGAGAATCTCTTTCCACGATCGAAACTTACGAAAACGGGAAAGTCCTTTTTATGCATTCCACCCAGGATATGCTGAACCGGAATGGACTTAATGGTAGAGAGACATCCAAATTAACGCGTTGGACGAAAGGAACCAAAGGAGTTCAGGTTGTGGTCAGCATGCAGGAAGTCAAACCCAATCGCTATCGTATGAGCTTACGTTCAAATTTTATCGATGTGAATAAAATTGCTGTGAAATATGGTGGCGGAGGTCATGAAAAAGCTTCCGGTTGTGAGATCAAAGGCAGTTTGGAAGAACTGCAAAATATGCTTCTGAAAGATATTCGAGAACAGTTGTAGGAATTCAATAAATATTATGGAATATTTGATTTTAAAATGGAAAACCCCTCTTAATCTCCCCTTCCCAAGGGGAGTTACATGGAATTGGAAAGCAAAGGTGCTTTCATAATTAGTGTTCATCCCTAAACTATGATTTTTCGATTTCTAACTCCCCTAACCCCTCTTTGCAAAAGAGGGGAAACATTGATGAATCCAGAGGATTCGAGTTTTCATTCTCCCCTCTCTTTTCCAAAGAGAGGGGTCGGGGGTGAGTTTAGGAATGGACACTAATTTATTCATCACTTGGAATTCTCAAGTAATTATATGACCGATTTCGGCGTTCTTCCCATCATCAAACCAGTCGGGATCACTTCCTTCAAAGTTATTCATATCTTACGAAAAATAACCGGCATCAAAAAAATCGGACACACCGGCACGCTCGATCCTTTTGCTTCCGGATTGCTGCCGATCTGCATCGGGAAAGCAACCCGCATCGCCGGGAAAATTACCGGTAAAAATAAAGAATATCTCGTCACCATGCAGCTTGGCATCAAGACCGATACCGGCGATAATACCGGGAAAGTGGTTTCAGAAGAAGATGTTTATAAAATAAAAAAAGAGCAGTTAACTGCTTTGAAAGAACAAGTTCTGGCGATCACGACTCAAAAACCACCGAAATTTTCGGCGATTAAAATCAATGGCATACGTGCTTACGAACTGGCTCGCAAAGAAATGGAAGTCGATCTGCCGGAGCGGTCCGTGCAAATTTTGGATTTTGAATTATTAATCTATAATCATCCGAATTTAGAATATCGGGTTTTGGTTAGCAAAGGGACCTATATCCGTTCGCTTTCCGAAACGATTGCTGAAATGCTGGGAACCGTCGGAACCACGGTTGCTCTGAACCGTTCCATGATTGAAGGTTTAGAGTTCACAAAACAGGTTGCATTGGAAAAAATAACAACCGAAAATTGGCGGAATTATCTCATTCCGATTCCCGAATTTTATCCTGAACTTCCCAAAATTAAAATTGAGAAGATTGACGATTTTCAGCACGGTCGGAGAATTGCCGTTGAAATGGATGATACAGAGGAAATTTTGGTTTTGAATCAAATCGGAAAATTTCTGGGTTTTGGCAAGGTGATAAAGGGAGAATTGCAACCAATAATGGTGTTTATATGAAATATTTTCAGCATCAGAAATGCAGTTTCAAATATCCCGTGGTCAGCATGGGAACCTTCGACGGCGTTCACCTGGGACACCAGAAATTGTTGGCAGTTTTGCGTTCCAAAGCCGCTGAAAACGGCGGTGAGGCCATCGTAATAACTTACAAGCATCATCCGTTGGAGATCATTCATAAAAAAACTTTTCCCTACATGCTCACCGAGCCTTCCCGCAAAGAGGTTCTTCTGAAACAATACGGTGTCGATTGCGTATTATATCTGGATTTTGATGAAAAAATGGCTGGTTTGGAACCGATCGATTTCCTGCAAAAAATCATTATCGGAGAACTGAAAGCCAAAGAACTGGTGGTGGGATATGATACTCATTTTGGAAAATTCCGCCAGGGTAATTATGATTTCCTGAAACAAAATGCGGAGCATTCCGGCTATCAAGTCGATCTGGTGGAACCGTATAAAATTAACAATAGGATCATCAGCAGCAGCCTGATCCGCGATTTTGTGCGGGAAGGCGATATGATCGACGTCACGCGCTGTCTGGGCAGGAATTATTCTGTGTTTGGCTCGGTATCGACCGGTCATCGCATCGGGCGGGAAATGGGCTTTCCCACGATCAATGTCATTCCTGCCGATCCCAATAAACTTCTTCCCGGGATCGGTGTTTATATTTGCGAAATTGTGCTGCACGGAATCACTTATCAAGGCGTGACCAATATCGGTTACAGTCCCACCCTGAAGAAAACACTTTATAAAGAAATTGAGACATTTATCCTGGATTTTTCACAGAATATTTATGATCAGGAAGTGGAGATCGTTTTTCATAAAAAGATCAGAGATGAAATCGACTTTGCCGGAATAGAGGAACTAATTCGGGAAATTCAGCAAGACGTGAAAAAAACGAGGGAATATTTCAAACTGAAATCGGCAAAATAACCCTGCTAAAATTAACTAACTTGACAAAATACCCCTGCTAAAATATACGTGGCGGCAGAAATAGCAGGGTTGATAGAATATATAAATCTTGCTAATTGTGGGGTAAGATGTATATACGTAGAGAGTTAGAAAGCAAGCTTGCTCAAATATCTTCTGTGCCGGAAATCATTGCTATCCTGGGAGCCAGACAGGTGGGCAAAACTACTTTGCTACGGAATTTTTTTCTAACAGAAAACAGCAAAATGATCAGTTTTGAAGACAGGCAGATATTATCACTTTTCCAGGAAGATGAAAAAGCATTTGCAAACTATTATTTAAATGATTGTGACACTCTTATCATCGATGAATTCCAATATGCCAGGGAAGGCGGACGTAAACTGAAATTCATTTATGATTCTTTTCCCGGCAAAAAAATCGTGATCAGCGGTTCGTCCTCACTGGAGCTTACTGAACAAGCTACCAAATACCTCGTTGGAAGAATATTTCTTTTTCATCTGGAGACATTTAACTTTTCCGAATTTCTTTCTGCCAAAGACAAGAACCTGCATAAGATGTTACTATCCCAGGCAGATAAAATTCTGGAAGAACTAAGAAAAATTGATCCGGTTTTACCCACAATATCCCAGACTATTATTCAGAAGTCGGTTGAATTTATTGATGAATTGGTACTATTTGGCGGATATCCGCGAGCGGTTTTGAGCGATAACAATATTGAAAAAACAACCGTGTTACAAAATATTTTTAATACCTATCTGTTGAAAGAAATCAGGGAAATACTCAATCTTCCGGATGATTATCAGATGGAAAAACTGACAAAATTCCTGGGTTTAAGAATTGCAGATATTATGAACATAAACGATATATCAAATGCCCTCGGAATTAGCTACAAAAGATTGCAGCAACTGCTTCATGTTCTGGAAAAAACTTACATCATCCAAATGATTCCTCCCTTTTACACCAATAATCTATTGGAACTAACCAAAAGTAGAAAATTGTTTTTTAAAGATACAGGTTTCAGAAATGCTGTGATCAATAATTTCACGAATTTAGCAGAACGAACTGATAGTTCAGATCTTTACGAGAATCTGGTGTTTTCGGAATTGATGAAAAAAGATATCAAAGCAAAATTCTGGAGGACGAAATCGAAAGCTGAAGTCGATATAATCATGGAAATTGAAGGTAGAATCATTCCTGTGGAAATTAAATCAAATTTAAAAAGAAATAATGTGCAAAGATCAATGATCAGTTTTATCAAAAAATATCAACCCGAAATTGGTTTTATAGTTTCACGAAATTATTTTGATATTGTAAAAATTGAAAATACAAATGTATTTTTTATTCCCTTTGCGCTGTTTATATTGATAGATTTAAAATCTTTAAGAAATGTACCTCGGAGGTAACAATGTTCTTTTGTGCTGAATGCGGAGCGGAAACAGCCAGATGGGCCGGAAAATGCCCGGCTTGCGGAGCCTGGAATTCCTTGAAGGAAACGACCAGAGTAACCGGCAAAAAGCAGACGGGAAAATATCAGTTTGAACCTTCCTCAAAGCCAGAGAAATTAAATTCCATAACAATAGATAACAAACCCAGATTATCCACGACAATTGGAGAACTGGACGGCACTCTCGGTGGCGGTATCGTGCCGGGAATGGTTGTGTTGATCGGTGGTGAACCGGGCATCGGGAAATCCACCTTGATGATGCAGGTCTCCAATCTGATCGCTGAGAAAAGCAACGTACTCTACGTTTCGGGCGAGGAAAGCCGCGAACAGATCAAACTGCGCAGCAACCGGCTTAAATGCCATGCCGAAAACCTTTTGCTGTTTTGTTCTACGGAAGTCGAACAAATACTAAATGCGATCTCCGATCTCACTCCCGATCTGGTGATCATCGATTCCATCCAATCTGTCTATTTCAGTTCTATCGAAAGCGCACCGGGCAGTATTTCCCAACTGCGGGAATGCACCAGTCTTTTCACCCGCACTGCCAAACAGAAGAACATTCCTTTTTTCCTGATCGGGCACGTGACGAAAGACGGAACGGTGGCTGGACCAAAGATCATCGAGCACATGGTGGATACTGTTTTGTATTTTGAAGGCGAAATGCAGAATCAGTTCAAGATTTTACGAGCTACAAAAAACCGGTTTGGTTCGACCAACGAAATCGGCATCTTCGAAATGCTGGCTACCGGTTTGAAGGAAGTGAAGAATCCCTCCCAGTTATTTCTGAAGGAAGACGAACACAGTTCCGGATCGGCAGTGGGTTGCGTGCTGGAAGGATCGCGTGCTTTCCTGGTGGAAGTTCAGGCGCTGGTTTCTCCTGCCAGTTATGGTACATCGCAGCGCGTTGCGCTTGGTTTCGATCATCGCAAATTGGCTTTGCTGCTGGCTGTCATCGAAAAAAATCTCTCCATCAATCTTAGAAATAATGACGTTTTCCTGAATCTGGCAGGCGGCATGAAAGTGCTGGAACCGGCTCTCGATCTTTCGATCGTGGCTGCCATACTTTCCAGCGCCAAGGAACAGGCACTTCCTGCCAAAACTGTGCTGCTGGGAGAAGTTGGCTTGAACGGTGAAATCCGGACAGTTTCACAAATTGATAAAAGAGTGAAAGAAGCTCTGAAGCTGGGTTACGAGAATATCATTGTTTCTGCCAGAGCCAAAAACATTAAAACACAGGTCACAAAACTAAAACATATTCGGCAGCTTTTTCCGGTGCTGTTTGGTAAGTGAAAACCTTGCGAAGGTTGTGGAACTTTCTCTAATTCTTGACCTTCGCAAGGTTAGTGATGATATTTTCTTTCCTAATCTGAATAGAAGGAATTTCCCTTTAAGAAGCTTCGAAAAGTAGATGTTGAATTATATTCTGATATTCAAAAACGCTATTCCCATTACCAGCAAAGCAAAAGCAATGCGCTGCTTCGCAGAGAAAACTTTCTTCCAAATGAAGATATCGCACAGAACGAAGATAAGCGATCGCGGCTTTCACGGTTTCCAGGCTGTCCAAAAAAAACCAGCATGATCTGCAGATTGCGGTCTTTCTGATAATAAAAGAGTAGATTTCCGATCAGGGCAGAACAAATAACTGCCAGAATTCAATTTATCATAGACCGAACAGTTTGAGGATTCCGAACAATTTAAGACAGGCAATAACGATGGCAATCGCCAAAACGATTTTCACAGCTTTCTCACCTTTTTTAACGGCAGCTTTCACTCCGAGGAACGCACCCAGGCTGTTGCCGCAAGCCAGAACGAGTCCATGCACCCAGAGAATTTTTCCTGAAAATGCGAAAATGATAACAGCAAAAAGTGTGTAACACATCACGATGAAAACCTTCACAGCATTAGCCTGCACGAGATCGTATTTTTCG
>JAUSOT010000145.1 GCA_030656075.1 Candidatus Cloacimonadales bacterium | reverse complement strand
ATGCACTTCCGTCAATTCTCTGCCATAAGATGTATGCTCAAATAGCTCTACTCCTCGATTTTCACTAATTTCAATCCATTCACCTGACAGTTGAAGTATCGATATCAATAACAATATTAAAATCAAATTCAGTCTCATCTATCCTTCCTTTTCCTTTATTTACTTGCCTCTAAGAAGCAAATAACATTCCATGAGGTTTAAAAAAACCTTCCAGGTTTTTGCAGACCTGGAAGGTTTGAGATTACGTCGCAAACAAGATGTTTGCGATCCGCTATTTCAAAAGAATTACTTTTTTCACGCTGGTGTATCTACCGAAGTGTGCAACGCCGTCAACCAAAAAGCGCGAAATATAGATGCCGCTGGCAGCAATGTTGCCGTTTTTATCCGTTCCGTTCCAAATAACAGCGTGATTACCGGCATCCTGAACTTTATCAACCAGAGTTGTGATCTTCTGGCCTTTCAGATTGAATATTTCCAGCAGAACATGTCCCGATTCATTCAGACTGTAAGAAAGCGTTGTGGTCGGATTGAATGGATTGGGATAAATTCCGGTAAATTCAGTTGCATTGGGTAAAATTCCGCCTGCTTCCGTCAGTTCCACAGAAACTGAATTAGACGGTTCGGATTGATAGTCACCGGAATATTTTGCAGTTACATAATATTCATAAACTCCAGCCGGCAGATTCAGATCCACATAAAAATGTGATCCTGTGGTTCCAATTTCTACGTTATCTCTGTAAACAACGTATTCTAGAAAATCTCTGCTGCTTTCCACGTTATCCCAGATGAGTGATACGTTGGGATTCTGCGGATTGGCAACCAAGTTCTGCGGAGCAGGAAGTGTCAACTCAATAGTTATGCTGGGTGACGGATCGGATTCGCCTGCATCATAAACAGCCACCACATAATAAGTGTAGGAACCGGCATCCAGAGCTTCATCCAGGTAGGCTGTGGTGGGGAAGGGAACGTTGCTCACTTCGGCAATAAATTCGTTATTGCGATAAACTTTGTAGCTCAAGAGATCTCTTTCACCGCAATCCCAGGTAAGATAAATGCTGTTGAAATCGATGATCTCACCTTGCAGATTCGATGGAGCGATGATGCCACCGCTTCCATCCAACGAAAGCGCTTTGATGCAGAAATTGCCTGAATTCTGGAAACCGGACGGATCATTGTAATCATAAAAATCCAACCAGTCATTACCGCTTTTATAGTAGCTTTCTCCGGGATTAGCGGAAGATTCCACGATCGTGCGGTAATTTGCTCCCAGCAGAACAGGAACATCGGAAGTCCTGTCGTAGGGATGTCCGCCCGTGGAAAGATAGAGATAAACATAAAAATCTTCACCATCGGTTACAACTACTATTGGATCAAGATCGACCGTATGCAAGCCGGCATGTTCATAGCTGCCGCTCACAGTGGAAAGCTCGTTGCTCAGGTTTGTCCCATCGAAATCATCATAGATTTTTACGGTGTAATCTACATTATCTACGGCTGTAAAAAAGTTTACAGATTCTATAAACTGAGTTCCGGTAGATTCAAAAGCATTGAAAGCTTCCGTGGCAACTGTGAGAGTATCTCTCCAGCCATGATAATCGTGGTAATAAATATGGTCGTAAGCCAGCGGTTCCACGTTTTGGAAGGAAATCGCTCCCATTTCAATATTGCGGCAGGAATGCTTATCGTAGTACGAAATCCAGAAATATCCGCTGTAACCCCATCCACTGCCCCAGCTGTTTTTAACGATCCAGGCACCGGGCAAAGGAGCTTGGGTTGCATGAGCATCATCCCAACCCACTATCGCCACAGCATGATTGGGATCCAACGGGCTGGTTGGCGGCTGATAGTGATTATATTGCCCGTTGATGAACGAACCATCATAGCACATGCAGGTTCCTAAAACGCCGTAATCGATGATGATCTGCTTGATGACATCGATGTTGGAAAGGTCATCTTCAAGTTTGAACCATTCCACATCTCTGGGGTAATAATAATGATAATCAGGCATCCATCTGGCAGGTGGATTTGCTAAATTGGAATAAGGCGCATCGATTTCTCTCACAGCGCCCTCGCCGCGAGCCAGATAGGCTGTCGTTACGCGATAATCTCCACCCATGTGAACTTCCAGACCACTGCCGGTGGGAGGATTTATGTCGTCGTTATTATGTTGATTAAATCCGTTCCACCAATCCAGATGAGCTTCTGAAAGATCCGGTTCACCTGTTTCACCGGCTGTTGCCCAGGCTCCGGTCATCAACAAGTTTCCTTCCATGGAAGCCATGGCTCCATGTGCCCAGCAGGTTCCATATTGACCTTGATTCCTGACGCCGGAAACATAATTCACCCCGTTCACATCACGCAGATCATACTGCGGAGGTGGATCGGATAATAGATAAATTGATATAGAAAGCAGAAAAAGAACTAAAATAAATTTTTTCATAATATTCCCCTCATATTTATTACCTGAATTTTATGCATTATCTATTCCAGTATTCAAACTGGAATCATCTGTAATGGACTAAAGATAATGTCAAAATGGAAAAGAGTTTAACATTCCCAAGACAAACTTGGGAACGAGATTGATCAGTTGGACTTCTCGTCCCGAGGAGTCCGCAATGTTTTTTGTTTTCGTCCCGAAAACCATCACTCGATTCATCTCAGATCGGGACAATCCGGCAAAATATCAGGCAACAGAATCAACCCCCTCGATCCCCCTATTTAGGGGGAAGTGCATCTTTCACATATTCTTATTTTTTACTTCATTCTGGAAATTCCGGATTGGATATTCAAACTCCCCCAGCCCCTTTTTCAAATCAAGAGATGAGCGGAATTATTTCTTTAAATTCACTCTTATTTTGAAAGTTGGACTTCTCGTCCCGAGGAGTCCGCAATGTTTCTTGTTTTCGTCCCGAAAACCATCACTCGATTCATCTCAGATCGGGACGATCCGGCAAAATATCAGGTTCAAGCGAGACGATTGAACCAACACAAAAAAAGGGGAAGCTCGAAAGCTTCCCCCAAATTTATCTGTGAATCAGATTAGAATTTTACTTCAGTGTTTTACTAGAAACCTACTGAAATTCCTGCATTAAATGTTCTTGGAAGTCCAAAATAAACTTCAGCTGCACTACCTGTATGAGGATATGCATCTTTATCCCAAGCATTGTATGCGCTATTATCAACTGCATCTTGAACATAAGTTTCATCCAGCAAATTGAAAATATGAGCAAAAGCTTGAACTTCAAGTCCATTGACAATTGTAGGAAGTTCATAAGCTACATGAAGATCTATCACACCATAAGCGGGAATTTCCCAACTTTCTTCTGTGTCGGTTGGATCTTGGCGACTGAACGGATCAAATGTTGCATAGAAATCAGTGAAATATTTATAGGATATGGTAGTGCTCAAACCTTCAACAAGAAATAGTGTTGTATCAAAAGCAAGTTGTGTTTGAGGAGCATCACCAACTTTTAAATCTTTCACATAAATATCAAGAGTATCTTCATCACCGGGAGCGCCTTCATATCTAACGTCCAATAAGTCGTTTAAGTATTTCCAGTCACCCTTCGATACAGAAAGACCAAATTTTACTATTTCCAACGGCTGTGAATGGACTTCAAATTCAACCCCCATGTGTCTGGAATCAATTCCGCTTACAAAGATTTTAATTTCATCAGTCGGAGTATCTACTGCAAAGCTTTGTGATTGATCAGTCCAATTCGTGAAGTAGAAACCACCCTTAACATTGAGCGATCCGTCCGAACTTACAAAATTTACTCCAGTTTCAAGAGAAAGAAATTTTTCATTCTCTGGATTTTCAACCAATTCTCCGGTCCAGTCGTTAATCACTTCATCAAAGATGGGGCATTTACTTACATAGCCGGCATTTCCATAGAATCCAATGTTGTTATTCATACGATAGCTTGCACCACCTTTTGCCTGGAAACCCATGATCCAATCTGTTTCTGTGGCTAATTCATCTCCATCGGCATCAGCAACAAAGTGGTCGGTATAAGAATATTTAACGGCAGAAATTCCACCCATAATTGTCGTGGATAGTTTGTCTTTTGTATATTCAGTTTGGGCATAACCACCAATCCAGCCAACTTCGTTGGTGTTATCATAATCAATTTTGTCGCCAAGTCCTTTTTCATATTCGTCTGCAGTATCAAAATCATTACCGTTAAAGAAGAAATAATCACCGCCTAAAAGGTCTCGCACTTCTCTAAAGTGATCAATTTTTGCAGTTCTCAAATCAATACCTGCAGAAGCTTTCAAATCCTCATTAATGGCGTAATATGCTTTGGAAATTGCTCCAATTGTCCATTGCTGATTTACGCTGTTACGCAGAATACCGGATGAACCTGTACTTAATGTATCATTTTCTGCAATCGTAGAATCCCAGTTAATAATTCTTGAAGGTCCGGAATAATCCCAATTCAAACTGCGAAAAGTACCAGATCCGCCGCCTTTTCCTCCAGAATAGTAAACAATGGAATAGATATCTAACTGTTCGTTTATTTTTGTAAACCAGTTTAAGTTAATTTGCGGTTTATGATAGTAATTTTCACTTTCGTTGAGGAAAGTTGAAGAGTATCTGGAATGGATTTGACCATCCCACCATTGCTTACCTTTGTAGGTAGGACTTACTGCGTTCCAATTTTCATTGTAGTATACTCCAGCTTCAGATTCTTGGAAATCAGCAAAATAGGCAGCAAGATCACTATTAGGTACATCTGAATTATCTTCGGCATAATCGTGGCTATATGCAGCCATATTTTGCATATATCGATTTTGCCCGTGTCTTTGCGGAGCGCCGGCAGCGTAGAATTCAAGACGATTGTTGTCATTTACATTATAACTTGCAGCCAGATAATATGACCAAGCTTCTGTCCATGTTGCATCAATTACGCCATCACCGGTTTTACTGGTTACGTTGAAACTAAAGGCATATTTGTCATTCACTAAACCAGAATTTGCTACCAGAGTTTTCTTCAGAAATCCACCGGAACCATATTCTTGTTTGAATAAAACGCCTTTTTTCATTTGGGTTGCATCAGTAATCATATTCATAGTTCCGCCAATAGAAGGAACAGCAAGATTAACCGCACTTAATCCTCTTTGAACTTGGATAGATGATGTAGCGTCGCCAAGACCATCCCAGTTTGACCAATAAACCCAACCATTTTCCATATCATTAATAGGAACACCATTGATCATTACACCGACATTTGTTTGATTAAAACCACGGATATTTAAACGTGCATCACCTGCACCGCCGCCTTGACCTGTGGAATAAACACTGGGAGTATTCGTGAGAACAAGTGGAATATCACGTGAACCAAGAGAAGAAGTAATTTCTTCTTTTTCGACATCGGTATAAGCAATTGGTGTATCAGTTTGTGCTCGATCTGAAACAACATTGATACCCTCGATACTAATAGCTTCCATCTGCATAGCGAATTTAACAACCGTTGTTTCATCGGCTTTCACATTCACTTCCTGAGTTTGCTTGGCATAACCCATGAAGCTGACAGTGATAGTTTGTTTTCCCACAGGAACGTTCTTCAAGGTAAACTGGCCGTTTTTCAAGGCATAGGTTCCTGTCTTGGAATCCCCCAAATACACCGCGGCATTAGCCAATGGATTTCCGGTTTTAGCGATAGTAACCTGCCCGGCAATTGTACCTGTTTGAGCAAAAATTGTTAACGGTACCATGAGCAAGATCGTTAGAACAGCAACTACAAGCACGTTTTTCATACACATCCTCCTTTTATTTTTTCGTCCACTAAATGACTTCACTGAAATTGTTTTTCTTCTCTGATATGTCAAGTCGAAAATATAATTGTTTAAAATTTATTATTTTTGATTCAAATGTAGGATTATATTTTCAGGTAATTTATAATTAAAAAGAACTGTTTCTTAAAAAAAGTCGTCAATTTTCGCAGCTCATTCGGTTGGAAAATTACTCTGATTTCACTTCAGAGTTTCCATAATACCATCAAAAATATAACCGACATGAATGCGGTTTGTGAAATCCAGTTGATCCACGTTTATTTCTAATACTTTTCCAGAATGAAAACCGAACTGAACAACATCTTTGCTGTAGGTTCGATACAGTTCATTCAAGGATTCGATTTCGCTGAGACTCCAGCCACCTTCTATCTCCATTTCCCGACCACGCTGCTGAATCCTGCTCCAGGCCAGATCTGCCCGGCCTTTTAAAATAATGAGCAAATCGGGAGAGGGAATTTCATGACAAGCTGCTTTGAATCTGGTGGTCAGATCATCTAATTGGTTGGCGGTCAGATAGCCATCCTGATAAAACTGGTAGCAGAAGATTAGTAAATCTTCCGGTAGAGAACGGTCGATCACAGCGCTGCTTTCTAAGGATTTTCCTTTTAATTGCAGCTCTTTTCGCATTTTTAAAAAATGCAGTTGCAGATCGTAGCAATAAGTTTTTTTGTCAGCCAAAAATTTTTCCAGGAGCGGATTTTCTTCGGGATTTTCAAAAAGGCCATTGATCTTCAAGCTGCGCTGCATAATGGCTGCCAGAGTGGATTTTCCCAATCCCACATTCCCGGCGATGGCGATAAGTTTAGGATTTTCCTGCAGGTATTTTTCCAGTCTGCTTTCGGCATCGATCGCTTTCAAAGTTGCTGCTGTTTCCGGCAGTGTAACCCACTTGCTGATTCCCGGTGTGGTTACGCGCAAGTTCAGATTGCGGATCTCTTCCGCTATTTTATTGATTGTGTTTTCCAAATATTCATCCAGGGGAGTATCTACGTTGGCATCGATCACCAGCACCGGACATTTCACATGCCGGTGAATGAAGAGTTCATAGAGTTCGTTCAACTGTTCCAAATAGGATGACGGAATGGAAATTTCGCTGGCTCGGCCACGTTCTTTTATCCGATCCAGAAGAGTGGAAATATCAGCTTTCAGATAAACGATCAGGTCTGGTTCGGGAATTTTGGAAGTCATCAGATTGTAGTTGCGCTGATAAGCCAGAAATTCTTCTTCGCTCATGTTTCCCAGAATCTTTTGCGCCATGCCGAAAATGTGATAATCTTCTGGTAGAGTTCTATCTTCCAGAATCACACCTTTGCAGCCTTCGATCAGACGCTGCCTGTCCAACCTGCCATTAAAAAATTCTATCTGAGCCATGAAAGCGTTGCCGACCGGATCGGCATAAAAAGCATCCAGAACTTTGGAATTGAATTTTTCCTGAAAGGCAAAAACCTGCTCTTCTCCGGTACGGTTGGGGATGGTTGATAGTAAAACTTCGTTCAACGGAGCTACTGCTGCTGCTTCCACCAGGGTGGATTTTCCCACGCCGATATTTCCGACAATTCCAATTCTGAGATGTTCCATTTAAACCTCTACAAATTCATTTTTTCATTCCAAAACTGAAGTGAAATTCCTTTTGGAAGGCAATTTGTCAATCCTAAAATTCTTTACAAGAAAAGGGGGCATTTAAATTTGAAACCGTGTAATATTTAAGGGTTTGGGGGATTGATGTTTAAGTTGAATGTAACGTCTCAATTTGCTTCCGCTCATAAACTGAACGGTTACGACGGCGCCTGTAAAAATCTGCATGGTCACAACTGGAAAGTGCGGGTGGGAATCGAATGTGAGAAAACAGATAAAATCGGCATGACCATAGATTTTGGTATTGTGAAGCAGCATCTGAATGCTTTGATAGACACACTTGATCACAGTTATTTGAATGAATTGCCATGTTTTGAAAATGTGAATCCGACTTCCGAAAATATCGCGAAGTACATTTATGATAAAATAAAGAATGAGATAAATGTGAATGGATGCAGAGTAGTTGAAGTCGAAGTATGGGAATCGGATAAATCGTCGATGGTGTATTTTGAATAAAATCTTGAAGTTAGACTTCTCGTCTCGAGGAGTCTATCGTTTTTTCGCTTTCGTCCCGAAAGCAATTAATCAAAAAGTAGATCGGGACGATCAATCAAATCCAAAGGTTCAGTCGGGACGATTGAACCTACAAATTTTCTCAGTGGCTCTGTGGCTTCATGCGAATCGTAGAATCTAAATTTATCAAAAGCGCTGTGAAGCCGGCAGGTTATCCATCCTCTCCTTATGCCGAGTTTGCCTTTGTGGGAAAATCCAACGTGGGAAAATCTTCGCTGATCAACACTATCTTGAACAGGAAGGCAATTGCCAAAGTCAGCGGAACACCCGGCAAGACCAAATTAATTAATTTTTTTGAGATCAGATTCAAAAACGATAATGATGAAGACGGCTTTTTGAATTTTGTCGATCTGCCCGGCTATGGCTACGCAAAAGTCAGCAAAACCGAGCGTGAATCCTGGAAAAAGATGATCCTGGATTACTTCCGGAATCGTCTGAGTTTGATTGGAGTGATCGTTTTGGTCGATATCCGTCATAAAGCTGATCCAAAAGATATGGCTGTTCTGAAAATGCTGCAGGAAAATAACATTAAATTTGTGGTTGCTGCCACTAAATCAGATAAAATCCCGAAATCCAAAACGCTGGCAACTGCTAAAAAATTGGCGGACGAACTACAAATAAATCGAGATCTCATCTTCCCGGTTTCCTCTCTCAGTAAAGCAGGTGTGGAAAAGATTTTAAATTGGATTGCCGGACAAGTTTTGTGATACATGCCAGTGGTTACCAGATAGCTTATGTGATTTTTGTTTGACATCCTTAATGCTTGGTTAATTTATCAATTTAGTGTAATGGTAACGATTGATTATAGTGTGTGAATTTATAACTGACCAGCCTCACCCCAATCCTCTCCAATGGAGAAGGAGAAGTGGTTTTGATTTGGATAGATTTCCTTCTCCATCGAAGAAGGTGTCCGGCAGCTGCCGGACGGATGAGGCAGAGAATAGAAAGTGCTTGTCGATATAAAAGGGTTCTGCATAATAGAGTGTTTTTGCCTCACCCCTGCCCTCTCCAAGGGAGAGGGAGAAATGCCTAATAAAGTTATAATTTTTTGTCCTTCTCCACGATAGGAGAAGGTGGTCCCGAACGCTTTCGGGACGAAGTCGGTTTACCCCGTGAAATTCAGCTTGCTGAATATTACATTGGGGATGAGGCAGAGAATAGAAAGTGCTTGTCGATAAAAAATAAAGGAAGCTTATGCTTGAAAAAATAAAAACACCGGATGATGTGCAGAATCTGTCGCTTTCAGAACTTCTGGAACTCGCCCGGGATGTGCGGAAAAGAATAATCGAAGTAACGGCAAAAAATGGCGGACATGTAGCTCCCAGCCTGGGTGCCACCGACCTGACGATTGCGCTTTTAAAAGTTTTCGATCCAAGAATTGATAAGATAGTCTGGGATGTGGGGCATCAATCTTATGCCTACAAAATTTTAACCGAACGGAATGAGAGATTCGATACACTGCGCCAATTGAATGGTATCAGCGGATTCAATAACACTTTTGAAAGCATTTACGATGCCTTCGGCGTTGGACATGCCAGCACCTCGATCTCGGCAACTCTGGGAATCACCATTGCCCGGGAAATGAAAAATGAAAAAGGCCAAAATATTGCCGTGATCGGTGACGGCGCCCTCACGGGCGGAATGTCATTCGAAGCACTAAATCACGCAGGGCATCTGCAGAGAGATATGATCGTTATTTTAAATGATAACAACATGTCGATTTCTAAAAGCGTGGGCGCCCTACAGGCTTATCTCACCAATATCCTGGTCAGCCGTTCCTACAATACCATCAAAAATGTAGTTTGGGATTTTGTGCAGCACTTGCCGCACCGGATTCGCCGCCGCACGATACTGAGCGCCAGGAAGATTGAAGAAAATCTGATCAGCTCTCTGGCGCCGAATATTATTTTTGAAGATCTCGGTTTTAAATATGTCGGACCGATCGACGGCCATAATATTCCCCGCATGGTGCGGATTTTCAAGAAGGTCGTACGCAATATGAACGGCCCTATCTTAATTCATATCGTCACCACCAAAGGCAAAGGTTATGAACCCGCCGAAGATGATGCACCGCGTTTTCACGGTTTGGGACCCTACGAAATCGAATCAGGTAAATGCCGCGGCAAAAACGGCAAATCCTATTCACAAGTCTTCGGTGAGAAACTCTGCGATCTGGCAGAAAAAAATGATAAGATCATCGCTATTACTGCTGCCATGGCAGATGGCACAGGCTTGGTTGATTTTGCCGAAAAATTTCCGAAACGTTTTTTTGATGTGGGAATTGCCGAACAGCATGCCGTCACATTTGCCGGCGGATTAGCCATTCAGGGAATGAAACCGTTTGTAGCAATTTATTCCACTTTCCTGCAGCGCGCTTTCGATCAGATTATCCATGACATCGCTTTGCAGAAATTACCGGTTGTTTTTTGTCTGGATCGAGCCGGACTGGTGGGAGAAGACGGAGCTACGCATCATGGAGTATTCGACCTTTCCTATCTCAGCATCGTGCCGAATCTTGCCATCTTGGCGCCTTCCGATGCGGAAGAATTACAAATGATGCTGGAATTTGCCGCCGAATATAATGAAGGACCGATTGCCATCCGTTATCCCCGCGGTTCTGCCAAATCTTGTAAAATTGAACACAAACCGATCGAACTCGGCAAATATGATGTGCGCATCAAAGGGAATGATATAGTTCTGATCGGCATTGGAAAATCATTTGAGGATGCAGAAGCGATCTTTGAAAAAATGAAAAAAGATTTTCCGAAAATTAAACCATACTTGATCAATGCACGCTGGATGAAACCAGCTGATGAAAAACTTTTGAAAGAACTGGAAAAGAGTGTGACAACGATCTTCACTATCGAAGAAAATAGCTTGAAAGGCGGGTTTGGTGAGTCGATCAAAAGCAGGTTTGTGAATTCTAATATTCGGGTTCATTCTTTTGGAATTCCCGACCAATTCGTCACCTACGGAACTACCGACGAACTGAAAGAGATCATCGAAGTAACCACAGATCAGATTTACGAAAAGATCAAAAAACTCCTCAAATAATTTCCATGGAATATAAAGGCGATACGATTTCTGCCATTTCCACCCCGATCGGGATTGGTGGCATTTCTGTTTTGCGCATCAGCGGTGAACATTCCATTCCGGTTGTGGAAGAGATTTTCCATTCTTCAAAAAAACTTTCCAAAATCAAATCGCATCAAGCTGCTTTCGGCAGGATTTGCGATAATGATCAACTGATCGATGAAGTGCTGGTAACTGTTTTTTTAGCGCCGCACAGCTACACGGGTGAAGATGTGGTGGAGATTTCCTGCCACGGCAGCACTTTCGTCACGAACCAGATATTGGAAATGCTGCTGCGCCATACCCGCCTGGCTGATCCCGGGGAATTCACGCAAAGAGCTTTTTTGAATGATAAAATCGGACTGACTCAAGCTGAAGCAGTTGGCGATATTTTAACTGCTAAAACGAAAATTTCTCATCTGGCAGCGATGCAGCAATTTGAAGGAAGTTTGCGTAAAAGAATCGAAAAACTGCTGCAAAAAACGACGGAATACCGCACTTTACTGGAATTGGAAATCGATTTTACAGAACAGGGATTGGAGCAACTGGACAAAGAACAACTTGGCGGACAATTAACCGAACTTCGGCAGGAATTGGAAAAACTGGTGGAAACCGGAACGGAAGGATTGATTTTGAAAGAAGGTTTGAAAGTGAGTTTGGTGGGAGCGCCGAATGTTGGCAAATCCAGCATCTTCAATGCTTTCCTGCAAACAGAACGGGCAATCGTTACGCCGCATCCCGGCACCACGCGGGACTACCTGGAAGAAGCGATCAACCTGCAGGGATATCTCATCCGTTTTTTTGATACTGCCGGCATTCGCGAAACATCCGACGATATAGAAAAAATCGGTATTGCACGTTCCTATGAGATTATTCGGGATTCTCACAGAATCCTTTTTATCATCGATGGAAAAGAGAATGAAAACGAATATGCAAAACTTCTGGAATTTACTTCAGAAAGCAGGATCATCAAAGTTCTGAACAAGTCAGATTTATTCCCGAAAGGTAAATTGGATGATTTCAGAACAAAAGGCTACCTGATTTGTTCAGTAACCGATACATCAGGTTTACAAGAACTCAAAGAAAAGCTGATCGAAGATATTCTTATTTCCCGGGAAGAACTGCAATCGGGGATTTTGACCAATACCCGTCAAATCGCCGCCGTGAAAAAAGCTGTGGAATCAACTCAAAAAGCAATCGAATCTCTGCAGAATGATCTGGGTTATGAATTTACCGCTTTTGATCTGAAAGAAGCCAGTACCGCTTTGGAAGAGATCATCGGCAAAGTGACTACCGACGATATTCTGAATCAGATCTTCGAGAATTTCTGTATCGGGAAATAGCTACAAAAAGCACAAAAATAGATCCGAGTTCAGAGGAGCATTGCGAAACTGGACTTGAAGCTGTAAGACATTCTAAATAAAATAATCAGCAGTCATTCCCGAGTAATCGGGAATCTCCAAAAACAGCTCCGATCCCCGCTTTCGCGAGGCTGACATCATTCGTTAAAATAGAGATTCTTCGTGAGCTCAATTGAGAAAATTCCTCAGAAAGACAACATTTTGTTAACTATTAAGATATCCTGATTTTTCCAAGATTACTTTCACCAGTAGCGGCATCTCAGGTAATTCATTCTTCAAATCAAAAAACTGAAAATCCAGGCTTTCATTATCATTAACTCTGGGAATTCCCTACCATTCAATTACTTCGAAAACCGCTGTGACAAGGTTGATCACATCTCCGTTGGGATATTTATGAAACATCTCTTTCCCGGAAAGCATACCTTTCATTTCCATCGATTCAATTTTCAAACCAGTCTCTTCCTGCACTTCTCGAATTGCTGTTTCTTCCAAGCTTTCACCCACTTCCATCGCACCGCCGATCGTGCTCCACAAGCCGGTATCACTGCGTTTTTGCAGCAGAATCTTTCTTTTTTTATCCTTTATCATCACGGTCGATCCCACCATAATCAACGGTTCATCTCCCATTTTTTCACGCAAATTTAGAATGTAGCTCATAATTATTTCCTTCTACTCATTTCATCCTTTCAAATTTCATTAGCTTAGCCCACCGTCAAATAAATAATTCATCTTATTTGATCAATTTGAGATTTCCAATAAAAATATTTCGCAGGATTGCTCTATCGCTTCTGTCTGAATGTTCAGGAAGAAATTATGAGAAATTAAAGATTTTACTTGTAACAGGAAGGGAATTAAATTATTCATTCGGAGGAGGTGAACATGAAAGCCATAAAACTTGCAGCGCTTGTTCTAATCGTTCTTTCGTTTTTGGGATGTTCTACCATTTATGTGGCATACGACTACGATGTAGAAGCCGATTTCAGTAAATATCACACTTTCCGCTGGGCAAAAGACGTTGATAATAAAAGCAACTCTATCTTCGATAATCCTTTGATGGATAAACGATTGAAAAACGCTTTGAACCTGGAACTGGAAAACAAAGGTTATGAAAAAACCGATCAGAACGCTGATTTCATTTTGGCATACGAGCAGGCTTCCCACATGGAAGAGGATGTTTATGTTTCGCATTATTCTCATGGTTGGCGTCATCATGGATTCGGTTTTGGCTTAACAAATGTATCCAAAGACAGGTATATGGAAGGAATGATCACCCTGAAAATTTATGACGGAGAAACTGACGAATTGATCTGGCAGGGCTGGGCTTCCGGAATTAGGATAGATGTGGAAAACATCGCAGAAATTATCAATGAAACCGCTCAGAAATTTGTGGAGAAATTTCCACCTTCCCGAAATAAGTGATTGAAATGAATATGAATTCTCCATAATAGAGTTTTTTAGTAGAAAAAGTCGGCAATTGTTGTCTTTGCGAGTTGGCTTCTTGCTGCCGCATACGAAGCAATCTCTTTAATTATTAATTATTTAACAAAATAGATTGCTTCAGCAGAATTCCTCTGCAAGATTCTTCGCAAAGACGGAGTTGTTTTATGCAGAACTCATTTGAAATGAATATATAAGGAGAAATTTTCGGAAATTGCTATTTTTAATTTCCAAATAATGGTAAAAAAAGATGAAAAAGTATTATTTCGGAATTGTCATGATCGCCGTTATCCTGTTGCAGGGTTGCAATATGATTCAACTGGAAAGTCTTTGGAGAGATCGGGAAATCACCATCGATGGTAATGACAAAGATTGGATCGACGCTCAATATTATTTGAAAGATTACAACGTGGTTTTGGGTGTGATGAACGATGAGAATTTTCTTTATCTCTGTTTTTATCCCACCACACAGGAACTCACCAGGCAGCTTATCACGCGGGGCTGCACACTTTGGATAAATACGGAAGGTAAAAAGAAAAAAGAAGTCGGAATTCATTTTCCGCTGGGAATGCAAAATCCGCAGATGTTTGAGAAACTCGATAAATCCGAACAGCAAATGCCAAACGATAAAAAAATGGAACTTCCCAATATCGAGAAAATGCTGCTGACCCTGCCGAAAGAATTGGAGATCATCGGACCTGTCAGGAATGATGTCGTCAAAATGAAACTTAGTGAATTGACCGGATTGGAAATGGCTGTGGGTGCTCATAAGGGATTATTTGCTTATGAATTGAAAATACCACTTTACGCTGATTCGGGAAATTCTTTTTCCCTCAATGTGAAACCAAATGCTGAATTTTTGATTGGTTTTGAAACTCCAAAAATCGAACAGCCGAAAATACATTCCAAACCAAAAATACCCGAAGATAGAATCTCCGGGGGTGAAATCGGCGAAAGGCCCGACGACGAAATGGGACAAATGCCAGGCGGTATGGAGCAGCCTGAATTTACGGAAAGACCCAGATCGTTAAATGCCTGGATGAAAGTTTTCTTAGTTTCCAAATAAAATATTAGACATCAAATCGGTTGAAATTAGTTTGTAGATATGATTTGGAAAGAGATGATGAAGAAAGATAAAATTCGTACCTGCACCATTTTGGCATCCATCTTTCTTCATCTCTTAATCCTGTTATTCATTCAAATCGATCGAGGTTTAATCTTTCCCGAAAAAACTGAGTTGATGAAAAAAACGGAAGACAGACTGGTTTTTGAACTGGTAGAAACTCCGGAAAATATCAAACAGGAATTACCGGATGCTCCCAGCGCTCTGGTTTCCGATAAAAACACCCGGGCTGCAGATTTGGTAGAAAATGATCTGGAAGAAAGTCACACCCCCTTTCAAAAAGGAAATTTCAAATTCCCTGAATTCCAGGAGTCGGATTATGAGCTTGCCAAAGATTCCAAACCTCAGCAAAATAGCCCAACCGACATTTTGAAGGACATCCGGCAGAATAAAAAATCCTTTCTTGAAACCTTCCAGGCAAACCAGGAAATGCAGAAAACCAAAACTAATAATTTAGATTATGACAATTTGGTTTCGCAAGTGAAAAACCACGGCGGCATGAGCCTGAATACCTACCAGTGGGAATTTGCTCCTTACCTGCTGGAAATGAAACAGAAAGTTCAGTCGCACAACAATCCGCCTTTTGCTTTCACTCATCTGGGCGCTATCGGCGGCGATATTCTGCTGCGTTTTAAAGTAATGCAGGACGGCTCGGTCAAAGACCTGGAAATTCTGGCCAGCAATGCTCATTATTCTCTGGAAGCCACCAGCACGAGGGCTATTCAGTTTTCAGCTCCTTTCAAGCCTTTACCTGTTAATTTTCCCAAAGAATATTTGGAAATTACAGCCTTGTTTTCGTATATCTTGGGAAAATGATGTCTTTGCGAGGTATTAATCTTGTCCCCAAATTCTGTTTGGGAACACAATTGATTGCGAAACTCCGGTTTCGTGAAAGAAATTTCTCATTCCCAAACAGAGTTTAGGAACGAGAAGGAAAAACTATTATTGGTCTTTGGTCTTGTTCCCAAATTCTGTTTGGGAACACAATTGATTGCGAAACTCCGGTTTCGTGAAAGAAACTTCTCATTCCCAAACAGAGTTTAGGAACGAGAAGGAAAAACAATCTTCCGAATGGTTTTGTTGGAAAACCGTTGAAAAGGTTTAGCAAGGAGAAAAAGCTTATAAACCTTTTCAAGGTTAGTCTTATTAGTTTTGTTCGTTGTTAAAATATTCGTGTAAATTCGTGGTTAAATAGACAAGGAGAAATATGTTCACAGGAATCTGGTCATTTTTAGTCAAGGGCGGCATTTTGATGATCCCGCTCATCATTTGCAGCGTTCTTTCGTTGGCAATTATCATCGAAAAAATCCTCACTCTCAAGAAGGATAAAGTAATTGTTCCCGAAGTAAAAAGCGTGGTGGAAAACATTGCTTCGGAAGAAGATAAAGCGTTGGCGCTGAATGTCTGCAAAAAATATCCGGGTGTGCTTTCCAACCTGATCATCCTGGTACTGAATCATCAAGGAACTTCTTACACGTTGATGCGGGAAGAGCTTTCCGACAGCGGCCGGCAGGAAATCCGCGTCTTGCAGAAAGGACTGGGAATCTTGGAAACGATCGCTGCGGTTGCTCCGGTTCTGGGTCTTTTGGGAACGGTTTTCGGCATGATCAAAGTTTTCGGCGTGATCTCAGTGCAGGGAGTCGGCGAAGCTTCGGCTCTTTCAGGCGGTATTTCGGAAGCGCTCATCACCACGGCTGTCGGGTTGTCGGTGGGAATTCCGGCGCTGATTTTTTACAATTATTTCACCAGTAAAGCCGAAGAACTGATTTTGGATATTGAGAACATTTCCAATAACCTGCTTAAGAAGATCATTTCATTCAGAAATAAGGAAAAATGATGCATCTGCTGGAAAAGAAGACACGAAAAGTTACCATCAATATCACCTCACTCATAGATGTGGTGCTGCTGCTGCTCATATTTTTCATGCTCACCACCAGTTTCGTCGAGCAGCCCGGCATGAAATTAGACTTGCCGGAAACCAAAAGCTCCAAGGGTGAGCGAACCGGAGATTTGGAAATCACGGTGCAAGCGGATGGTTCAATTTTTCTGAACGGTAAAATAACCGGCATGGAAGAACTGGAAACTCAAATTAAAGATATTCTGCCGGGAATAGACGAGAAAAGTCTGATTCTGAAAGCGGATAAAACCGTGCAGCATGGCACTGTTGTGCAAATTATGGATATTGCCCGCAGTGTTGGCCTGCAGAAGATCATCATTGCTTCGGAGCAGGCGAAGTAGCAGGAATTGAGCAATAAACTCAAACAATATATCCGGTATCAATTTTTCTAAATTGAATATTTCTTAAATTTCTGATTTGGGAACATTACTGCTTGACGAAAAATCTTTCTAAAATTTGATCAATTCAAGTGGGTGATTAGCTCAGTTGGTTAGAGCGCTACGTTGACATCGTAGAGGTCACAGGTTCGAATCCCGTATCACCCACCAGTTTTCGTGTTGAACAACGTGAATACGAAAACTACTTCGAGGTAGTTGCTTTAGCGGCGAAACAGCAAATTTATCAATCTTGGATTATGGATTATTTTCGTTTATTTTTGGCTCTTTTTCAAATCAAGTGGATGATGCCTTTCATCACGTATCCATATTTTTGCAGGACATCTAGTTTGAACAAGATCACATGCAATTTATGAATGTATATCAATTGCCACGCCATAAATGGCATGGCAATTCAGACCTATTTCATTTCCATTTGGTTTAGTAACCTGAAGAGTTTCCACTCAATTTGGAAGAGAGCCTAATTTTGGCGTTGCTGATTTTGCGGATGGCGGTGGAGAAATAAGACTATATTTTAATTTTTCTGTAATTGAAACGAGAAATAATCATTTCAGCAAATTCCGACAAATGCAATCTAATCAAAAAAATCTTTACAATAAAGATAGATTGCAAAGAGTGGGCTCAGATGAAAAATTAATTGGAGAATAGTTATAGAAGAGCTTGGTAAAATTATCGTAATTGGTTCCGGAAATTGGGGAACCACGCTGGCAATGGTATTTTCTAAAAAAAATAAAGTATATTTATGGACGATTGACGAGCAGGAAGCAAATGAGATCAATAAGACACGTGAATCCCAGTTTCTGCCGAATATAAAATTACCCGATAATATCATCGTCGAAAAGAAATTTTCCCGGCAGATCAAAAAAAATGACATCGTCATCACTGCCATTCCTTCCCGTTTCATTGAAGAGTTGACCGATGAATTCATCGCTCATCAAATAGAAGAATTCATTATCGTAAACGCCTCGAAAGGAGTTGAACACACTACCCTGAAAACAGTTTGGGAAACCGTGATGGACAAAATGCCGAAAGTGAAATTTGCCAATCTGGCCGGTCCGACCATTGCCCGCGAAATTGCCGAAGGACTTCCTGCCAAAGCTATCCTGGCAGCACGCGATATTGGACTTTTGTTTCAGCTGCAACAAAGACTGGAAAATGATCTTCTCAAATTTGAATTCAGCCGGGACATCAAAGGTGTCGAACTTGCCTCATCATTGAAGGGTTTGATCGCCATTGCAGTGGGAATTGCCGATGGACTGGGTTACAAAACAAATATTTTCGGGATCATCATGACTTACGGCGTGGATGAATTTGTGACGATCATGAAATTTCTGGGCGTGTATCACAAAACAGCCTACAGCATCGCCGGCATTGGAGACTTGATCACGACCTGCATTTCCGAAAACAGCCGGAACAGACAATTCGGTAAACTGCTGGCTCAGGGATATTCCACCGAAGCTGCTTTGCAAGAAGTCGGGATGGTAGTCGAAGGAGTTTCCATGGCAAAAACGGTCAATAAACTGGCAAAATTCAACTTGTCGATTCCGCTCATTTCCTGCGTGACGCGCATCATTTTTGAGGATGTGAAAGATATAAGAAAGGAATTGATGAATACGTTGAATTCCATGTCAATATAGTTTAAGAATATCATGAGTTCTGCATAATAGAGTGATTTTGAAAACTGCCCAACCCAACCCTCTTCGGAGGAGGGGATGACGATTCGTAACCTTCGAAGAGCATATTCCTTCTCCCCTGAAAAAGGTGACTCCGAAAGTTTTCGGAGGCGGAAAAGGCGAAAATAATAAATATGATTAAGTTTAAGAATATCGAAATTTGGAGAATCAAATATGGAATCGAAAAAAATAGAATGTGATACATACAATTATTACGGTTCAAAACCAGAGGGCGAAATCCAAACACGCGAGATCCATAAATCTCCTTCCGCACGAGTAGAAAAATCCCGACAATTATATTTTGAAACCAAATCATCTGCATCAGTAGAATTTCCCTACTGGTACACAAGAAAATGGGAAGAATTAGAAGGTGAAATCCCGATTGTGCGAAGAGCGGAAGCACTGAAAGCTGGTTTCGAGCATCTTACACCGGCCATTTTTCCGGGTGAATTGCTGGTGCTGGGAAAATCTCATTATCTGCGCGGTTCTTATCCAATGCCCTGGCTTTCGGAAGCTTTTTTCATGGCACACGAAGATCGATTGTACAAAGATGCTCTGGAAGCTGGTAAAGTCAGTGCTGATGAAGTTACTACGATGGGACAGGGTGGAGGCAACGTTACAAAAAGCATTGGAAATGTTTTATCCATTGCCGGCAAGTTTGGACTTCGCAAAGAAGAAATGCCCATACTTTTGGATGTAGCCAAAAAATGGCATAATAAATCGGTCGATGATGTCGGTCATAAATATGAGCAGTTAGTTCCCGGCTACCACGAAAAAGAAGAAATCATGCGTGCCGTGATCTGCATGTTCGATTCCGGCTACACCCTGCCCCAGGGGCGGGAAGTGATGAATTATTATTATCCCCTGCAATACGGCATTGAAGGCATCAAAAATATCTGTGACGAAAAACTGAAACAAGCAGCCGGTTATCCCGGAATGGACAGAATTTATTTCTATAAATCTGTTTATACCATGCTGGAAGGATTGCAGAGCTGGATCAAAAATCATGCTGAAGAAGCTAAACTGATGGCATCCCTGGAAGAAGATGAAAACGATAAATCCGAATACCTGGAAATTGCCGAACGCCTGGAATGGCTGGCGATCAATCCTCCCCGAACCTTCCATGATGCTTTGCAGCTGGTTTGGATTTTCCACGTAGCAGTGCTGAATGAAGATGCCATTTCCGGATTATCTCCCGGAAGGCTGGGCCAAGTACTTTATCCTTTCTGGAAACGAGATATGGATAAAGGAATACTTTCCCGCGAACGATCTTTGGAACTGCTTGAATGCATGCGCATGAAATTTACCGAATTAGATTGTTTTGCTTCCATGGGCGTTGTCGGCGGCGTTTTAAGCGGAAATACTTTCAATAATCTCTGCCTCGGCGGACTGACCAAAGATGGGGAAAGTGCAGCAAATGAACTGGAAATGTTGATTCTTGAATCCGCCATGACCTGCGACACTCCGCAACCGACTTTAAGTTTATTATACGATGAAAAACTGCCCGAAGAATTTTTATTAAAAGGGATCGAATGTACAAAAATCGGCACCGGCTATCCGGCCTGGATTAATAATCGAGTGGCAATGGAATTTTTGCTTAACAATTTTAAAAATGAAGGAATGACGCTGGAAGAAGTTCGAGCCTGGTCGATTGGCGGTTGCCTGGAAACATCTGCCGGTAGTTGGATGCCGCTCGATCTGGATGGTGTTACTCATTACATTCCCGGCGGTTCTGCCCCTGCTACCAGCGTGGGAGTTCACTTCATTTCCTTGCCCAAAGTTTTGGAAGCTGTTTTGTTCGATGGGCTTGATAAACGAACCGGAAGAAGAGTTTATCCTGCTCATGGTTATAATCTGGAATCTTATGAGGAAGTCTGGAAAGCTTTCCAGGAATATTTCAGTCTGACAGTAGAAGTGTTAACCTTAACGAATAACATCCAACACGATGTCTGGGGAAAAATATCTCCTTCGATCATCAATAGCATGCTGAAACCAGACTGCCTGGAAACTGGAAAAGATATCAGTAATAAAGGCAGCCGTTATAATCGTACCTTTAACGTGGAAATTTGCGGAGGAGTTAACCTCGTCAATTCTCTTGCTTCCCTCAAAAAGAACGTTTTTGAAGAGAAAAATTTCTCGCTGGCTACCTTGAAGCAAGCTCTGGAAGAAAACTTCGGCTATATTTCTGCCTTGGAAACCGGTTCCTACAGTTTAACCGAACAGAAACAAACTCAGAATTTCCAAACCTGGTTAAAGACACACAAACAATGCCTGGATGCTCCTAAATTCGGCAATGATAACAAATATGTAGATAACATCTTTAAAGAATGGCAGGAGTGGTTTAGCGGAATGTGTGAAAATTACAGATCGCTTTATGATGAACCTTTGTATTCCTGCCAGATATCGGTTTCGACTCATGGTCCCATGGGCGCTGTTACTTTGGCCACTCCCGATGGCAGACTTGGCGGTACAACTTTTGCCGACGGTTCTGTTTCTGCCTATCCGGGAACCGATCAAAACGGACCGTATGCCTTGTTCTCTTCTGCAACTTGCTACAATCATGCTTCATCGCAAAATTCACAACTGAATATGAAAATCCATCCTTCTGTTATCAAAGGACGTGAAGGAGCACGTAAGTTTTTGGAGATGATCAGAGCATATCTTCGAAAAGGCGGTTTTCATGTTCAATTCAATATCGTTGATTCCCGCATGCTGAAAGACGCCCAGCAAAATCCTGACAAATACCGCGGTTTGATGGTGCGCGTGGCCGGATTTACTCAATATTGGGTAGAACTTGGCAAACAGATCCAGGACGAAGTTATCGCCAGAACGGAATATGCGGAAATATAAGAAAGGACTTTGATATGAATCATATAGACTGTAAATATTATTTAGCCACCGACGTTTTTAAAGGCATCTGCAAAAGAACCAAAGCTAAAATCAAGGCGGATGAACCTGCCTGTTCCGACTTTGAGAAAGCTCCCAAATGTAAGCATTGCCTGCATTTTTCAATGAAAGAGAACAATCTGGGTTTATGCCTGGAAAAAGCCACTGCCTATCCCGATATGCAGGCTGTAACCTGTAATGATTTTGCATGGAAGTAAATCAGCAGATTTCCGGTACCATTTTCGACATCCAGGGTTTTTCTGTTCATGATGGCCCCGGAGCGCGAAGTTTAATCTTTTTAAAGGGTTGTTCTCTTAACTGCTTCTGGTGCTGCAATCCTGAAGGCATCAGTAAAGAAAATATTCCGTTATTCTATGCTTCCAGATGTATTGGCTGCGGCAATTGTGAAACATTCTGCCCGAACAATGCCATACAATTCATAGCTGAAAAACCAGTGATCGACAGGACAATTTGTGAAAAATGCCATGACCATTCCTGCCTTGATAATTGCTACACGGATGCTTTGCGAATGAGCGGACGGACAATTTCTGTTGATGAACTTTTTTCGATTATCCAAAGAGACCGGCAATTCTGGGGAAGCGAAGGTGGAATCACCTTAACAGGTGGAGAACCTTTGCTGCAAATTGATTTTGCCCATAATATTCTGAAAAAATGCTATGAATCCTACATTCACACTGCCATCGAAACTTGCGGTAATGTGCCTTGGAAAAACTTTGAACTGGTTATCGATCATCTTGATTGGATTTTTTTTGATTTGAAGCAGATCGATCCTAAGCAGCATGAAACAGGAACCGGAACTTCCAATACAAATATCATCAATAATGTGCGAAAACTAAATGAAACTTTCAACGGCAAACTGATTTTTCGTTTACCCTTTATTCCCGGTTTCAATAGCTCCAGAGAAAACCTGGCAGGGATTGCATCTTTGATATTAGAAACAAAATGGAAAGAAATTAACCTGTTGCCATTACATCATTTAGGCAGAAATAAATACCAACTCTTAGGATTAGAATTCAAAGCAGATAAATTTCCGATTCCTTCTCCTGAAGAACTGCAAACCGCCAAAGAAATTTTTGAAGAATTCGGCTTAACCTGCTTCATCGGGCAGGATACGCCTTTTTAGTTTTCCCGCGAATGAATTCATGGGCTTTATTTTACTCAATCCTTCGACAAGCTTGTCCTGAGCTACGACGAAGGGGCCAGAATGATAGGAAAAGGAGGAAACTTGAAATCTTGTCCATTTTGTAATTCAGAATATGAACAAAAGAACGATGGCCAAGGCGTCTATTATCAATGTGTGAGATGTAATTCAAAAGTATATAGTTTTTCTTTATTGAAAAGAATGAACTTTAAACATCAGCTTTTTACAAATTTTCTCATTTCTGCCAAACAAAACCAAACGAAATTCAAGGGAAGCTGTATCAGTTGCGATCAACCATATCGGGAAGAGAATTATGAAACAAACGATTATCAGACTAAATTTTACGTCTGTCCTACTTGTTTTCTATTTGCCATAAAATATCCGGATATTCCATTGTTTCGACAAGAGGTGACAAAACCGCAAAACCTCAAGAAAAAATATTCTCCCGAAACTGAAAAATTGTTAGAAGAACTTGATTCCCAAATAACGGACAGCAAAAGTTCCTGGGGAACATTTGATAAATCGGTAAAAATCTCCAAAAGTAAAGCAATCGGCTTTTCTGCTTACATGTTCTTTCTGGTTATTGGTTTTGTGAGAATAGGCTTCGCCTATGCAGTTCCAACAACTCTTGGTAAAATTTTCTTTATCTTTTCGTTTGTAATCAGCATGCTGGTAGGCATGTATTTTATTTTGGGCAGGAAGAACATTTTCAAAGTCATAAAAAAGTATTTTTCACGATTTTGAGTTTGTAGAATGATGAAGAGTTTTTTCTCTATTTAGATTCTTCGTCGAATGCCTTTGTAAGTTCATCCTCAGAAAGACCATTTTTTTATCTTTTTTGTTGTTTGTTCATGTCTAAAGTTGGTTCATCCTTCCAGGTTGAGTCTCACGTTCACCTAGTTTTCCCGTTTTATCCTGTGATCCTGTCGATTAATTATCCGTGCTTTTCCGTGCAAATCCGTGAGCTACCAAGATTCCCGTTTCCACGGGAATGACAAATTTCTTTTGTTCGTATTTGTTCGATTTTGCCTGCCGCGGCGTATCCGGCAACCGCCGGAGAAGACGGGTTAGTTGTTAAAAAAAGCATAATTGTTTCAGATTCTCTGTGCTCTCCGTGCCTCTGCCTGCCAAGGCGTAGTTCCGAATTAAAGGAACAAAGACTGGTGGCTCATTGTTATCTTATTCCCAAAACTTCCGATCCAGGCTTCGATACTGCACCGCTTCACTGATGTGATTCACTTTGATGTTTTCACTGTTTTCCAGGTCGGCAATTGTCCGGCTCACCTTGAGGATGCGGTCATAAGCCCGGGCGGAAAGCCCCAATTTATCCATCGCACGTTTCAAAATATCCTTGCTGTCGGCTTCCAGTTGGCAGTATTTTCTGATCTGTTTGGGATTCATCTGCGAATTACTGAAGATCTTTTCATCTTTAAAACGCTGCAGTTGAATATCCCGCGAATCGTTCACTCTTTTGCGAATATCCACCGATTTTTCTCCGGTGGGAATTCCGCTCAATTCTTCATATTTTACGGCTGGCACTTCCACATGAATATCGATCCGATCCAAAAGCGGACCGGAAATACGGGAGCGATAGCGTTGAATAGCGGCAATGGGACAGTTACAGGCATGGCTTTCCACGTTGCTGCCAAAATAACCGCAGGGACAGGGATTCATGGAAGCCACCATCATGAATTTTGCTGGAAATTCCAGGCTTTGGGTAGCGCGGGAAATGGTGACGACCTCATCTTCCAGCGGTTGACGTAATACTTCCAAAACTGATTTCTTGAATTCGGGAAGTTCATCTAAAAAAAGAACTCCATTATGCGAAAGCGAAACTTCTCCCGGTTTGGGATAACTGCCGCCGCCGATGAGCGCTACATCACTGATGGTGTGATGCGGAGAACGGAACGGACGGCTGGTGATGATGCCCATCTTGCTGCCGGTGAGACCGGCAACGGAATGGATTTTCGTTGTTTCCAATGATTCTTCCAAAGTAAGACTGGGCAGAATGGTTGGAATGCGGCGCGCCAGCATGGTTTTACCGGAACCGGGTGGGCCCAGCATCAGCACGTTATGTCCGCCGGCTGCAGCCACTTCCAGAGCACGTTTCACATGATATTGCCCTTTCACATCGAACATATCCACCGGGCTATCATCGAGATGTTTAAAGATATCTTCTTTCTTCACTTTCAGCGGTTCGATCACGATTTTATCTTCCAAAAAGTTGACGATCTCATTCAGAGAAGTTGCCGGATAAACGTTCAATTCTTCGATGATCGCTGCTTCTTTGGCATTTTCATAGGGCAGGATCAATCCTTCGATTCCGTCTTTCCAGCAGGCAACGGCAATCGGCAAAACTCCCCGCACCGGGCGCAGATTCCCATCCAGAGAAAGCTCACCGATGAAGGCATATTTTTCCAGTTTAGTTGTCTGTACTTGATTCAATGCAACGATCAAAGCGAGAGCGGTCGGCACATCCAGCGCCACACCGTCTTTCCTGATGTCAGCCGGAGCCAGGTTTACAGTGTAGAGATGATTGGCAAATCGGAAGCCGGAATTCTTAATGGCGGCTGAAACGCGGTTGCGGCTTTCTTTAACGGAATCTGATGGAAGTCCAACGATGAAGAATTTGTATAATCCGCCTTTCACATCAGCTTCCACCGTTATCTGCTGGGCATCGATGCCCTGAATGGCATAGGAAATTGTTTTACCATACATGAATTTTCTCCTTATTTTTTAGTTCACGGATTTTCACGGATGAACACAGATTATTCAATTAAATTCTCGTTCCTAAACTCCTGTTTGGGAAGGAGAATCTCCTCTGGCAAAATTAAAGTTAAGCTTTCAATTGTGTTCCCAAATGAAACAAGTATTATATTCTCGTTCCTAAACTCCTGTTTGGGAATGAGAATCTCCTCTGGCGAAACTGGAGTTTCGCTTTCAATTGTGTTCCCAAATGAAATTTGGGAACAAGATAAAAGAATACTTGCAATGACAATTCATTTCCCTATTACAACCGTGATCTTCTTTTTATAAACTTTTTCCGATTCATAGGAAGCTGCTTCCATCAGCACCACGTAAACACCGATCGGCAGATTCTTGCCGTTGTCGCCTTTGCCGTCCCAAACAATATTTCCAGTGGATGCCTGCAGTTCCTGGTTCACCAGTTTGCGCAGCATTCTGCCTTTCAGATCGAAGATCCGCAAAGTCATTCGGCTGATCACTTCCGGTAGTTTGAAGCTGAAAATTGTATGTTCTCCGCGATAAGGTGAGAAGGGATTGGGATCGACAGAAAGTTTCATTTTTGGCGGCAAAACTTGTACGAAGATGCTATTTTCTACTCCGGGAGTACATTCCGAAACTGAAGGCCCCCAATTGTTTTCTGTGGCAGTAAGACAGGAATTTACGCGTTCGATGGAAATACCGGGCATCGCATCATTCCAATCCGGAGAAAAGCAGAAACTCTCGATCAAATTACCGCATTCATCCAAAAGAGCAAGCTGTTCGCCATTATTGGAAAGTGACGTCAATCCGCAAATGATCGGAATGTTTTCCAGGCTATAAACCGACTGCAAAGTATCGATATCACTCCAGGAATTGGTGACGAGCATGAATTCGGTTTCCGACGCAGGATAATCTATCTGCAAAGTATCTTCATCCACGACCAGAAAAAATTCTGTCATGTCGGATATTCCCAGATTGAATTTGATTTCCAGCCATTCCGGCATTTCATTCTGCGGAGCATACATGATTTCGTTGATCACGAACGGAAGACCATTACAATCCCAAAATGAACAGTCTGAATTATTGGCTTCATTCAAATCTTCCTCGGAATCCACAAAATACTCAAATTCATAATAACCAACATCCGGCAGATTTGTACTGAAAACGATCTCCAGATCATCATCTATCGTAATTTCATCTGCATAAATTTCTACTGCCGGATTTTCATCCATCTGCCATTGAAAACAGGTAAAATCAACAGAAATAATATTTTCCAAGCCGATATTTGTGATCTTAATTTTATGATAGATTTCTCCATTTTCTTCCCGGATTTCCACAAATTCCAGTTCCAGATCTTTTGCGATGGGAAGCACACTGTTGTGAAAAGAGGGAGTTCCCAGTGAATCTAAGCAAACCAGCCATTCGATATTTTCATCTTCAAAGGGATTTACCCGTTCCAATGAATAATCGGCAGGGCAGTTATTTCCATCATAGAAAACGGAATCGAAAACCGCCGCAAATCCATCTTGCAAAACTAATGTTTCAGTGGTATTATTCAGGGAAGTCCAACTGTCACTTTGAATTATCTTATTCGGATCGATATTGGGATAGATCTGCATCATCAAAATCGTATCCTGGCAAACGACCAGAAAATCATCTGCTCCCAGAAAGCCGGAAAAGCTTATTTCTCCGCCGGATGCGTCGATTATTCTCCAGTTATCCACAAGATATGCACACGAACTGCGATTGAACAATTCCAGCCATTCCTGATTGGTGCTTTGCGGCTTGAAAAATATTTCATTCAAGACAATCGGTGAAGAATCGATCAGGATGGAGGTGATGACAAAATTATTATCTAACTGATTATCATACAAATAATAAAGCAAACATTCCACTATCACATAATTTTCAGTGAACGTTCCCAGGTTACAAGCAAACGGCACTGAACTGGAAGCTGGAATGGCAGGAAGTTCGAAGATGCCGTAAGTTGCACTATTGATGGTAATTTCGAGCGTTGCTTCATAGTTATCCACATTTTCTGTGGATAAATTAACAATCTCTGTTTGAAGCCAGTATTCATCATTATTCCAGGCTATTTCCAGCTCGTAAATTGCCAGATCAACCGGGTAAATATTGGCACTTCCGGGAGTAGGAATTTCACATTCAAAAAAATCTGTTTCAGAATTATCTGTATCTTCCCCATCGTGTTTGCGTGCCAGAGTATTCCCTCCCACCACATCGACGGCAAAATAAATACCGGGATTGGACAGATCGTCCGGCAGATTATTAGTATTGGGAGAATCATACAAAACTGTATCGGTGTATAGCGTGTCGGGAGAAATAAGCCGAATTCCATCAGTTTCGGAGCCGCCATTTTGAAAAGCAAGAGTTTCGGTGAGATCACAATTCGGAACGAATTCTTCTCCAATTAAGAAATAGGAATGCGGAGAAATATAATTAAAAGCAAAGAGATCGAAAAAAAAGACTGTTTCGAATTCACTCCCTGCCTTCACTAATCTCCATAATGCTAAATTCACGCCTTCATCGGAATTATTATACAATTCAATCCATTCATAGCCCCCATCCGAGCCAACCGGATCGTAGAGTACTTCGTTGATGACCACATTTTGAGCCGGAAGAAAAAAGGAAAACAAAAGAAAGAGAATAACTATTAACTTTTTCATAATAAAGCTCCATTTTTCCAAATTGTGCTTCAAACAAAATACCAGCATTCCGAAGTTATAGCTAACTTCGTATTCAGTTTATATTTTCAGAATCTATATTTTTTATTTTTTATTTGCGTATTTGGTAAAAACAGCGTTCATTTCAAAGCTGGCAGTGTTGCCGTTCGAGACCAGGTTCACATCGATTCTGTGCAAACCATCTTCATAAATAGTAAAAGTCAAATTATCGTGAGAGGTAAGATTAATCTGTTCTTTGCTTTTTTTGCTGCCGCTTTTATCAAGCCACCATTTGGCGGTGTAAGCATAATCCTCTCCGACCAATTTTCCACGTAGAGAGAAATTGATTTCCATATCATAAAAAATTTCGCTGTTTTTGGAATTGTAGATCGAATAGCGCCAACTGCGATTCCCCAATTCTATATCATCGGTTTTGTATTCCAGGATCAGCTCTTTTTTGATGTGCGGAAGTGTGTGTTTTCGGAATTTCAGATCAACCTCATTTTCGCCTTTTTTGAGCCGCATGGTTGCATACCAGCGTTCGGCAGGATTTTCATCGTAATAGAGAATATATTCGTTCGGTTCCAGTTTCTGTTTCAGTTTGGAAATCCCTTCATCAGGATTGCTGACCTTCAGTTTATCTCCGGTTGAATTGAAGAAAACTTCTTTTTCCGGCAGGTCGGAAATCCAGATCGTCGATCTGTGGACGCACTTATTCACATTTACAATGATGATCATTATAAAAACAACTATGATAACATTTTGAATTAAACTTTTCTGTTTCTGATTCATCTCCCCAACCTATCTATATAATCTCAACTCTTTCTGATAATGAAATCTATTCAAATCCTTTTAAAAAAAATTTCAACTTCCTGTCGTGTCAATATTTTAATATTTTCTGCTTCAATTTCTCCTGTAAAGCAAATCAATAATAGGAGATAACATAACGCCAGTTGGTGACGGGTGATGTGCGGTAAACCGCTGTTTTCTTTTTATCATTCCACTTATAAGTCACCGTGCCGTTCTCTGTGCTGATGATAACTTTGATCGCTTCCACCAGGGTGGTAGAAGTCTGTTCTAACGTGTTAGCAAGCAGATGGTCTTTAGTTTCCAGATCGAACATAGTGATGCCCATGGTATTCACGGCATAGAAATCGTATTTTTCAGGAATGATCAGCTTGTCGTTCAGGAAATCCCACATTTCATCCAGATAGATCGATGTGCCCAGAATGCCATAAACTTCTTCCTCCACTATCACCGGAACAGCGATTACGAAAGATTTTCTGCCACTGGTTTTGCCCACGATCGGATAGCCGACCACATCTTTGCCTGCCAATAAATCAGGAAAATAACCGCGGCTGCTTAAATTAGCTTCCACTTTGTCTTTTTCGGATGTGAAATAGCTGCCGCTGGGAAGAGAATACCAGTAGAGAGCAGCGTTACGGTCTGTTTCATTTTCGGTGAGAGCTGCTTTGATGAAATCCCAGTTTCCTTCCTGCACATCTTTCAATTCGGCAATCGTGTGCAGCCTGTCCAGCTCATCCTGAACAATCTGATCGACGGTGTTCATCGAAGTTGTGAGCATTTCATCAACTTTTGCATCCGGTTTTGATTTGCTGCAACCTAATATCAAAACGACCAATACAAAGAATAAAAATCCAATTTTTTTATACATTTCCTTCCTCCGTTTTTATGTTTCTGTTGGTTCAACCATCTTGGTTGAACCTTGAGTTACCGCACACCATCCTGGTGTGCTCTGCCAAGACCAGAGATGGTCATTTTTCTGTTGGTTCAACCATCTTGGTTGAACCATGAGTTAACGTACACCATCCTGGTGTGCCCTGTCAAGACCAGGGATGGTCTTGATTAAAATTTCATTCAACCTGGAAGGTTGAACGAACACCGCTATTCAAATAAACTTTCTAATTTCAGCAATTGAATTCTACTTGAAGATGAAAATTTCCATTCTTCCGGCTCATAAACATATTCTTTCCTGACCGGATTAGTAATGATGTATTCTGCTTTTTGCAAAAAGAATTTCTCTGATTCGATAATTTCAGGATAATTTTTTCCCTGCCAAATTTGATAATCTTTTTCGGTTTTGAATAATTTCAATAATTTCGGTTCCGTATCTTGAATATTTTCTCTTATTTTTTGAGCAGTATAACTCTTGTAACTATTAATGAATTTAATTGCATTTTCACTCTGAAAAATCAAATGCATGTGATTGAGCATAAAGACCCATGAATATATTTTCAAATTTTGATTTTCCTGATAAAATTTCAAAGCCGAAAGCAAAATATCCCATCTTGAATGTCGGTCAAAAATGTAGTACCATCTGCGAATCGTGAAAGTGACAAAGAAAATGCTGTCAGCATTATCTTTTGATACTCTGAGTGATGCCATAATGGTCTCCTTCAAAATATTAATCCGATCATCGACCATCTTGGTTGAACCATGAGTTAACGCACACCATCCTGGTGTGCTCTGCCAAGACCAGAGATGGTCATTTTTCTGTTGGTTCAACCATCTTGGTTGAACCATGAGTTAACTTACACCATCCTGGTGTGCTCTGTCAAGACCAGGGATGGTCTTGATTAAAATTTCATTCAATCTGGAAGGTTGAACGAACATTCTCAATACCTAAACAAATTCTCAATTATATCCGACGGAATGATGGAAGCCGGTCTGCGGATTCCTGCCAGTTTTTCGGCAGTTTCTCCCATCAAATAAGATGCAGAAATTGCGGCGTCCTTCGGTTTCAGTTTTTGTCCCAGGAAGGAAACGATTATTCCGGACAGCACATCGCCGCTGCCACCGGTGGAAAGACCATCATTACCGGTTGTATTAAACAGATAACTGTCGCCATCAGCAAAAATTGTTGTAGAACTTTTTAATAATATATTACATTTATATTTTTCAATAAATTCATCCAGCGCTTTCAAGGGATCATTCTGAATTTCAGAAATAGTTTGATTTGCGAGCCTGGCAAATTCACCGATATGGGGAGTGAGGATCACAGGTTTACTCTTGATTTTCTCAAGTAATTCTCGATTTGCGGAAATGATATTTAAAGCATCAGCATCCAGAACAAGTGGCTTCTGCCAGATTTCCAGAATTTCTGTCAGTAGATCTTTTATTTCAGTTTTTGTGCCGATTCCCGGACCGATCAGTAGAGCATCCATGGTGTTTAATTTTTCAAGGAATCTACCAAACCCCTCTTTATCTCCTCTTCCCAAGGGGAGTGGATATGTCATCACTTCCACAAGTTGTGATTCGAAAATCTGTTCCATTCCGGCTGGATGAAAAAGCGTGATGAGCCCGGCACCGGCTCGCAAAGCAGAACGGGATGCCATGATTGCTGACCCGCTGTAACCGGAAGAACCGGCAATGATGCCCACTCTGCCATAATCTCCTTTATGGGAAAATCGGGATCGCTTCGGATAAAGCACGTTTTCCGCGGTGATCAATTTACCTTTGGGTGGAAATTTCCCGTAAACATTTTCCGGAATTCCAATATCAACCACCAAAGTTTCACCGCTTTTTTCACGGCCTTTTCCCAGTAAATGTCCGTATTTATAGTTTGCCATTGTTAAGGTGAAATCTGCTTCAATAGCTGCTTCCGCCTGTCCGGTATCGGCATCCACACCGCTGGCAATATCCACTGCTACCACCATCGGGTTCGAATTGTTTATCCGTTCGATCAGATCGGCTCGCCAACCTTTGATGATGCCCTGCAAACCAACTCCGAAAATCGCATCGACGATCAAATCGAATTTGGCAAGATCATATTCAAAATCGGCATTATCGATAGAAATGATCGCGATTCCCAGCTGCCGGCAGGATTGATAATTTTCCCGGGTTTCGGGGTTCATTTTGTCAGGAATTCCCAACAGAAAGATGACCGGTTCGTAATTCCACTCCCGCAGATAACGAGCGATCACGAAGCCATCACCACCGTTATTTCCAACTCCGCAAAAAATCGCAACTTTGAACCTTGAAAGCGTCTCTTTCAAATTATTCTCCCCGCTTGACACTTTTAAGGTTTCTTTCATTTCTTCCGGATTTCCAAGCAGTTCATTCCTGATAAATTCCGCACAACCCCGGCCGGCTTTTTCCATCAGCTCTTTAGCTGGAATGCCGATCTGCTCGATGGTAAATTTATCGAAGGCATACATTTCTTCACGCGATAAAACGTACATGTGACCTCCTAACTTTTGTCCCCCTTTAAGCCTTTTTCACAATTCATAACTTATTGTAATAAAATAAGTTAAAAACACTAAAGGCATTTTGACTACATCCTGTCCGATATTTAGAAGTTAACTTCTTCTAAATCATTGAAATAGATTAAGAGCTAATCTTGTATTTTACACTCTCAATATCCACCTCATCCCAGCCTTCTCCTATCGAGGAGAAGGAGAAAAGCGAACTTCCTCTCCTCTCAGGAGAGGATTGAGGTGAGGTGAAAAACACTCTATTATGCAGAACTCATTTGTCCCCCTTCGCAAGGGGGAATTAAAGAGGGTTTGCCATAGCCAATCTTAGAGTTTAGCTTAAAACTATTCCTGAATTAATCCTCTATCTTGCAAAACCCCTCTACGGCTAAAGCCGCATCTCCCCTTCCGAAGGGGAGAATCTCATTCCAACACAATCTCAAACGTGGTGCCTTTGCCCACTTCGCTTTCCAAAACGCGAATTTTGCCTTTATGATATTCTTCGATAATTCTTTTAGCCAAACTCAAACCCAATCCCCAGCCGCGTTCTTTGCTGGTCGTGCCGGGAATGAATATTTTCTTGAACAAGGATTTCGGCATTCCCACACCTTCATCAGTAACATGAATATATGTTTTTCCTTTCTGCGAAAAAGCTTTCACTGTGATAATGCCGCCTTTGTCCTGCATGGCATCGATGGCGTTTTTGATCAGGTTTTCCAAAGTCCAGGTGATCAGATCGGCATCTATTTCAACCTTCAAATCTTTGATCTCACTGATATATTTTATTTCGATTTTTTTCGATTCTGTAGGCAAACGATGCTTGAAATGTTCGATCGTGGCAGTGATGATGTCGTGCAAACTGCAATCCTGACATTTGATTACGGAACCAACTTTTCCAAAACGTGAGGCAATTTTGCTGAGCCGGTTCACATCGCCTTTCATATTCTTCAGCATAGAAATCATTTCTGCATCATCGCCTTTTTCCAGCAGTTTCATTTCCAAAATATCGATCCAGCCCCGTAAGGAAGAAAGCGGCGTTCCAAACTGATGCGCTGTTTCTTTGGCCAGTCCCACCCAGATAATGTTCCTTTCACCTTTTTTGATGATGATAATCCCGTAAATTCCCAGAAGCAGGAAAATCACGATCAATCCCATATCGATGTAGGGCATCATTTTCAATTGGGTGAGAGTGTGAGAGTCGCCGAAATATACCCAACTATAAATTTTAGGATCATCATGACTGAATTTCAGCGGAATCATACCGCCTTGAGCTTCCATTTTTTTTAGCATGGAAAGTAGAATTTTCTGTTCCCTTTCATCCAATTCTTTAAATTCTTTCTGCTCGATCTCGATGTTTTCCCAACTGAACGGAATCTTTAAACTATCAGCCAGAATGATGGGATAATCGATGCGGGGAATGATCTCTTCCATGAAATATTGAAAGAGAAAATGCTCCAGGTTAACGTCGGTGGGAAGCCCCAGAAATTTGGAATACAAGTCGGGAACAACCTGAACGTCCTGGCGGATATCACGCAGCAGCATATTTGTGTACAGCACGAAAAAAATCAGCAGTATGATGCTGCCGACAACAAAGTAACCTGTTACAAATCGATTTCTTTTACTCGTCTTTTTTTGCAATTTCCCAGATTTCATCTAACTGCTCCAAGCTGGCATCCAGCATGTTTTTATCATTTTTGCGGTAATGTTCTTCCACTTTTCGGAAGCGAGAATCAAATTTATCGATCGTTCGTCGTAATGCCGATTCGGTATCGAAACCCAATTTACGCGCAATATTCACGATGGAAAACAGCATGTCTCCCAGTTCGTCCTGCATTTCTTCTACGTTTTTTTGTTGGAAGGCATCGATGAATTCATGAATTTCTTCTTCTAATTTATCCACAGCTGGTTCCACATCCGGCCAATCAAAGCCGACCGAAGCAGCTTTTTCCTGCATTCTCTGGGCTACGATGAGAGCTGGCATGGAGCGGGGAATGCCATCGATAGCCGATTGGCGGGATTTTTTCTTTTCATCGAACTTGATGCGTTCCCAATTCATTTTCACGCCGTTGGCATCTTTGGCATAACCATCGGCAAACACATGCGGATGACGGCGGATGAGTTTGTCGTTGATTTTGTTCAACACTTCTTCGATCTGGAATTCTCCTGCTTCATGAGCTATTTGTGCCTGCATGATGATGTGCAGCATCAAGTCGCCCAACTCCTCTGAAAGATGATTGTAATCTTTATTTTCGATCGCTTCTATCGATTCGTATAATTCCTCGATGAAATTTGGCACCAGCGATTCGTGAGTCTGTTTCAAATCCCACGGACAGCCGCCGTTTTTATTGCGCAAATTGGCAATTATCTCTACCAGTTTATCAAATTCTTTCATTAAATTCGACCTCATCCCAGCCTTCTCCTATCGAGGAGAAGGAGTAATTTTTCTCGTTCCGATGTTCCACGTCGGAACGAAATACTTCCGCTCCCGCGGGAAAAACAGAGCATAACATACGCTGAGCGTAAATCTTGGATTCCAACGCAGAGCATTGGAACCAGATGAAACTCCTGAAGAATCTCTTGAATTTTCATCCAGCTTATCTTCCATCTATAGTCGAGATTCTTCCAGAGAACAACGTGTCAGATACGTCAGAAAGACATTAACTTATTCTCTTTTTGATTCTGTTCCTTCGACTTCGCTCCAGCCTTCACTATGTTTCGGCTTGGCAGGCAGGATGACAGAATTTTCTCGTTCCAATGCTCCTGCGTTGGAATGCGCATTTTCTGCTCCTGCAGACGAAGAAATATTATCAAATTCTTCCGCTTCCTTTTCCCACACTTTCAATTTCTTCCTGTTAATGAACTTCCGGCGAATTACCCCGGCGATCAAAACCAACGGTAAAATACTCCAGATCATACCGCTGGAGGCAAGCAAAATTTCCACCCGGAAATGAGTTTTGGCATAATTTTCAAATTGAGTGGAAAACTCTGCCGTGCTCATCAGAAAAGCTTTTAGAAAAGCGGAATCGAAATCATGCTCCGGTTTTGCCAAATCCCAGAAGCGGTAGAATTCGATCTTCTTTTTCAGGTAAATATACTTCACCGCCAGCCCTGATTTGGCATAAAAGCTTTCCCATTCGATTTGATTGCGTGGATAGCTGTATTTCATCATATTCAAGGTGCGTGAGTTACCCAGAATAAAATTTTTGGCGAAGTTCAGTTCGCGGTCAAATCCCATATCATTACTGAAATATACTGCCATTCCTTCATTGAACCAAAGCGGCGGATTCTTCCAATAGTAACCGACAAAATGGTGAATATATTCGTGCAGCAAAATGCGCTGCAACATGACCAGATTATTCAGTTCAGCCGGATTCCTCAGGTAGATCGTATCGGTCTGTTGATTATAAAAAGCCTGGCTGAATTCAAGAATAGAAGATTTCCCACCTGTCCATGATTTGTACTCTTTTTTGTCGGCAGCGATGCTGATATTGATCGGTGCATCCAGGTAGGCTCCTACGCTTTTCTGGAAGGCAAAAATATCTGCGTCAAATTGGGAGATTATGTGCTTCAGTACATTTACATCGTTCTCATTGCCGCTGATATGCAGATTTTCATAGTTCGGATCAGAGACTTCCAAAGCAGTACAAAACGAGAAATAAAACAAAGCAAAAATGACATAAAGTAAACGTTTCGTGGCTATTCTCCCATCACTCTTTTCTTGATCAGATCAAATAGTTTCTGAGTTTCAAAAGGTTTGAAAAGAACATCCTGTAATCCGTCCCGGCGCGATTTTACAATGGCATGTCCCGGATCGTAGCCAAATCCTGTCATCATGATGATCGGCAGATTTTCGTCGTATTCTTTTGCCCGGGAATACAATTCATAGCCATCCATATCGGGCATGGCAATATCGGTCAGCAGCAGATTTATATCGCCCTGCATCAGCCTGTTGAGCGCTTCGTAGCCGGTGTTTTCGGTTATCACTTCCAGATCCTGGCAGCAGTCTTCCAATTCCAGTTTCAAATATTGTGTAACGGTTATTTCGTCATCAACAATAAGGATCTTCATCTTTATTCCAAATTTCCTTTCATCTCTAAAATCGACTTTTTATAAATATCCTCAATTGCATCAAGTTTATTTTTCTTTAATTGGCGGTAAATGATGAGGCGCTCCATAAACTGGCTCTTATCGTGAGCCAGGAATTCATTGCGCCGATATTCCGGCAGGAAATTATTAAAGTCCCAAATTTTGCCGCTTTTCTCAATTTCAGATAGCAAGCCACCAGCAATTTTCACTTTTTTATTTTCGTAGGAAAGTGTTGTCTCCAGCTTTTTGGTAACGTGAAAAAATTGCAGAAAATCATAATATTTTTCGATCAGCTCGATTTGCTCGTTCAAAGTTTCCAGCTTTAGAAATTCCAGGCTATCCATTAATTTTTTCTGTCGGCTTTTAGTTTTTTTAATTAATTTGCGATTATCTTGAAAATATGTTCCAAACAGCATTTCAACGATTTCCGGTTTGTCTTGTAAACACCAGCCGCTGCACTTTCCTTCTTTCAGCTTTCGGCAGGGAAATTTTTCATTTCCGTCGGCAGCCGGACGCTGTTCACAGGAAGGAAACTGAAATAGCACTGCCATGGCATCGATGAAATCATAAAGAAAGAATCTGCTGCGGAATGGTCCCAGATAATACAGATCTTCTAAGGTATTTTCGCTGATCTTCAAAAAAGGAACATGATAAAAATCCACTGCCAGATAGACGTAACTGTCATACAGACGAATACTTTGATTGAATTCAGGATTATGTTTTTGCAGGATTTTTTTTTCTTCTAAAAGAGCGGCAAAAAGCGAGTTGGTTTCCTGGTAGGAAATCTTTTGGGTGAGTGAAACGAGCTGGAAAATGTTTTTATTTTCCAGACCTGAAGTAAGAATTTTTTGAATGCTTTTCTGCAGGTTGGATGTCTTGCCGGTGAAGAGAATTTTCTCTGCTTCAGCCAAAAAGTAATATCCTGTTTTTTCAGGTATTTTCCCAAAATCCTTTTTCTTTAATTCAATCATGCGGTTCAATGTTTTCGGCTGTTTTGGGGTGTCAATTAAAATGAAGCAGTTTTGTTTTAGCAACGAACAAACACGAACAGAAGCGGACTTTTAATCTTTGTTTCTTGTTGCTCTGTCATTCCCGAGAAAGCGGGAATCTCATTTTTTGAAAGATTTGTTCAAAAACTCCCCCAACCCCTCTTCATTACAAGAGGGGAGCTTATTTCCTTATCAGCTTATCCCAAGACTCTTTCGAGCTTAGGACAAGTTTTGATTTTTCCAACTATTCGCCAGATCATAACCTTTGTGAAATTTACTTGGTACATGTCGCAGAACATGTGTTAAGTAAATTATTGAAAAAATCTGATAGGAACCTTGAAAGTGCTAAGTAATCTGAAATAATAGAAGAAGCCCTTTTCAAGGTTAGTTTTGTTCCAGTATATTTAATAATTTTCACTGAGTATTTTCTTTCAGCGGCATCTAATGTTCCCTCTATTTGAGCAATAGCGGGAAAGAGAGGGAAGAGCCCGGGTGAGTTCAGAAATTCTATTTGACAGTAAATAACTGAAAATTAATAAATAACTTAGTTTTAAAAAAATCCTTGGGAGGAGATCATGAAGTACTTTTTATTTGTTTTAGTTATTTTGGGAATCCTTATTTCCTGCACTCCGGCAAAAAAGGCTGTTGTTCCCGATCTGTCGATCTATGGGCATGAAAAAACAAAAGAAGTCGTGCAGTTGGTGTATGATGCTGTCGATTTGATAGGAAGAAAAGGAGAAAAAGCTTTTCCGGATTTTCGTCAGAAAAACAGCGAATGGTTTTATGGAGAGAATTACGTTTTCGTCTGGGGTATGGATGGCATGCGCTATGTTTATCCGCCGGATGCCGCCGGCGAAGGTAAAAACATGCTGGATTTGAAAGATATTAACGGCAAACCGATTGGCAAGATGTTCGTGGAGACTGCTCAAAACGGTGAAGGCTGGGTTTTTTATGAGTGGACATTGCCGGACACAAATTTGATAGAATGGAAATCTACTTTCATCAAAAAAGCTGTAGCTCCTGATGGAACGGAATACCTGGTGGGCAGCGGCAAATACAATATGCCAATCGAAAAAGTTTTCATCGAAACTGCCGTGAATGAAGCCGAGGAAGTTTTGCAGCAGGAAGGCAAAGAAGCCGCTTTTGCCAGATTCAATGATAAAGCGGATAAATTTATTTTTTTGAATTCTTATATTTTTGTCGTAACCCTGGAGGGTGGTTGTGTGGTGAATCCCTTTTCTCCTCAGTTGGTGGGAACAGACGTTATTAATCTTCAAGATACTAACGGAAAATATTTCATGAAAGAACAGCTGGAAATTCTGAAAACTCAGGAAAGCTGTTGGATAGATTATATGTGGTCCAAACCCGGCAATGAGGTATCTTCACAAAAAATGTCTTATGTGAAAAAAGTCGTCATTGGCGATGAAATGTTAGCCGTGGGAGCCGGTTATTATTTAGAATAAATCCGAAAACCCGAGTCGGGTCATACAAATTTTCGTAAAAAAAATTTCTTTCTACGGCTTCTATAGACTCGACTTGGGTTTTGATCCTGACGACAAAATTTTTGAAATTGCTAAGCAAGATGCCAGCTTGCTGAAATTCAATTTTCGACATGGCAGGTCGCATATAAGCTTTGGAAGGTTCTCGAATACTCGACCGTTCCGAAGGTGAAAATTATTTCAAAAGCACTAACTTCCTTTCCGTCACGATCTCATCATTCACTTTCAAAGTTGCCAGATACTCACCACTCGCTACTCGTTTTCCAGAATTGTCTCGTCCATTCCAGATGGCCGTGAACTCTCCTTTAGCTGTATAAGCATCCATCAGAGTCTTTACTTTCTGCCCTTTAATGTTGTAGATTTCCAATTTCACTTTACCGGATTCAGGAAGATTGAAGACTATCTTCGTTTCAGGATTGAAGGGATTAGGATAATTAGTTAATTGGTATGGGGTGCTGGGTATTTGGTTTTGGGTGGCTTCTACATACAGCTCTGCTCCATATTCATAACATCCCATATCAATAATTGCTGTTCCATTATTATCTCCATCCCAGACTCTTTGGTTATACAGTACATCCCAGGGCGGAATGAATAAACCGGTTGTATCCGGTGTGCCGGTGTCGATGCAGGGAGAAAGTTCTGTTAGTTGATAAGGATCGTCTCCGGAAAGAAGGAATTGCGGGTCAGCGTCGATGTTACCTTCTCCCCAGTTTACAATATTGGCATTGTTTTGGTTATAAATTGCACTGTAACCACCTTGGATATTACAATGGGAGATATTGAGTTCTGCCTGATATCCAATAGAGGAGTTGTCGGGTAAAAAAATCTCATAGTTACAATTGTTGCGCATTATGTTATTATGAAACTCGATTGGATTTCTAAGTATGATTAAAGTATATGTACTAGTATTATTTACAAATGTTGAATTATTTATATATACATCATCAGAACCGTCAATGTTTACGGTTCTATAAGCTGTACCTAAACACTGGTTATTATCAAATAGGCAATTAGAAATTGTATATTTCCCGCTTTCTCCGTTTAAAGTGTTTAAAACTAATGCACTGACTCCATATTCACTTGCATCAATTACATTATTTGAAAATCTTGTATTTTTTATAACTACTTCTCCCTCATTATATGTTCCAGTTTGTAAACCAGCACAAAGTTGAGTATAGGCTGAACCAGAACATGTGTTATTTATGAATTTACATCCATCCATCTCTAAATAATCAATTTCACCAATGTCCGCAGCAGCAACACCTAGCGGAGTAAAACAATTAATAAAATCAACATTATCTATAAATAAGTGCTCAGTTGGATTACTAATGAAAGCACCAATTATATCAGTTCCTTCAAAATTCTGGATTATCAAATTTTTAAATAAACAGAAATCTGAATCAAATAGCCTAATAATACTAGAATAATAATTAATGTTTTTAAATGTCATATTTTCTATAATAGCGTTATCAGCTCCACCCATATAAAACAATGGATATTGTCCGTATTCTCCATCAATTATAGTAGTTGTTTTACCATCTCCAATGATATTAATATTATCTTTTCCTCCAAATGCAAAGAATTGATCATTTGCACTTTTGCTGTAAACACCGGCTGCCAGGTGAACAGTTTTGGGATTAAGACTATCCGAAGCAACTTTACGGATAGCCTGAATAATCGTTTTCATCGGTTCATTTGATGATAAACCGGAATTTGCATCATCTCCATAAGGGGATACAAAAAGATCGTCATTAACCGGCTGCATTGAAGCATGGAGAATATCGAACGAATAAGGAGGATTGGGACATGAATTAAGTTCAAATTGATTTGCAAAATATCGGGTTGGTTCTATAACTGTAAACGTATCTACAATTACTTCATTAGTTTGACATCTGAAGGAGTATATATCTAATCCAGTACCAGCAAGATTATCATAAATATTGCATCTATTCACGTTATTAAAATCAACTATTGTTTCATTCAAATCAATACCACCACCACACATATAGGAATAGTTATTATGAATTGAAACTCCTGATAATTCAAGATTACTTCTGAATGCATAAATTCCACCACCTGTTTCGGAATAGTTATTGGTAATCCTGCAATTCTTAATAGAAAATGAAGTAGGATTTTGATATTCACCGGTTATTATCACACCACCACCCGATCTGCGATACCATTGACTACCCCAGCCATTTGTAAGCGTAAAACCCTGTATTTTTGCCGTAGATTCCTGATCCCAGACTCTTACACAACTCCCTTGCTGTTGACCATTTATAACTGTTAACGGAATATAAGATGGATCACCTGTTGTAAGTTCAAGACTGGCAACGGTTATGTTTTTGCCATTGTAGATGATATTTTCATAGTAGGTTCCAGGATAGACTAAAACAGTATCAGTATCTACAGACGCATTGATGCCTTCCTGGATGGTTGTAAAGTCACCTGTGCCGTCCTGTTTGATGTGCCAGGTTATAGAGGTTAGCAACGAAAAAACGCTAACAAATACGAACAAAAGAAAGAATTTTAGTTTCATGATTTCCTCATTTAACTTCCGAATGTGCCTGAGCACTTCGGAATGTTAATCAGAATAAAACAATCGGAAGTCCGGCAGTTGCCGGACATACACATGTTTCATGTTTTCTTTTTTTGCATTGTCTTTCTGACGAATCTTGCACGTCGTTCTCATGTCTTCGCCAAGCTTCGACGGTGCTGGCAGGAATAATCTCAATGCAAGATAAGATGTAAAGCTAATAAGATTCTCAAGAGATTCTTCGGAAGTGAAGCTATCAGTGACCTCAGAAAGACACACTATTTTATTTAAAGATCAATTGAATCAACCCCCACTGACTCCCCCTAATTAGGGGGAGAAATGAGGGGGTATTTCTTTTACTTCAAAAGTAACATTTTCTTCGAAATTACTTTATCACCGGTCTTCAGCTTGTAGAGATACAAACCGGAACCGACCGATTTTCCGTTATCATCTTTTCCATTCCAAACAATCGAATGTTCTCCATCCGGGAATTGACCGCTTGCGAGTTGTTTTACTTTCTGTCCTTTCAAGTTGTAAACGGTTAGTTCGATTTCCTGTTCATTGGGCAAAGAAAAGAACAACATAGTTTCAGGATTGAAGGGATTGGGGAAATTCGTGATCTCAATTTTGGCAGTTACAGGAGTATTATTTTGCCCATCCTTAAATGAAACATAATAGCAATCTCGGCTGTTATCGATCTGAATGGTACCTTTCACTGTTTTAGATGTTTCCGGTTCGTTTATTCCGTATTCCTTGATCCGCTTGTTTTGTTCTCTACTTCCATAAGAGAATTCAAATTCCAGATCCTCTCCCTGGTTTTCCAAAACATAGGCACAGATCTGGGCGGTTGTGTCCTGCACAACTGTGGCTCCTTTGCATTCTCCATCCACATAGGCACCAATTTCCGAAGGTAGATCATTCGGGTCTAACTCTATGAAAACAGGAATATAGTCAGATTCTTCTTCATAATTGAAATCTTGAGATTCCAGTACAGTATACTTTTCTCGAGATTCAGTATAATTCCACGTGAATAAAGGAACATCGTCATCACAATAAGCAATCACCATATCTCCCGGACTGATTGTATAAGGTACATCCGGCCAGATTCCATTAGGCGGTTTTTTAATAGCCCAATGTTGTGTTCTAAGACCTGTTATATTAGCTAATTGATCAGCAAACGCATCATAAATATGTTGGGTTTCTTCCAGGAAGTAACCGATCCAGTTTTCCTGGTTGTTGCCAAAAAGAGGGAATGTTGTTTCTGCCGGGCAGCGCTGGCCGGTTACCGTGAATTGACATTCAGTAAATGTGTGGAATTTGTACCCATAGGGACTGGTAAAAAGATGATCTAAATTCAGTTGTTCATCGAATGATATATAAGCTGGATTTGAGTTGTTTGAATGAGGTTTAAACCATGCTCTATCTAATTTTGTTGGTTCAGAAATTGGTGCGAGGAAAAATTCAGCTATATTATCATCTTCTTCGGGATAGAGGATATCGAAGGAGAGCCATTTCCAGCCACAATCCGGAATTGTCCATTGGCTGGGGAAAGTGTAGGTTTTGGTTTCAAAATCAGACTTTATACCATATAAAAATCCCCCATTGCCAAGTATGTTAGCATGTACAGCTTTTCCTCCAAACGTACAATATGTACCATCTTCAGATATGCTTACAGGAAATACTGATCCGTTTGTAGTAAAATCGAATAGTACATTATTGGACGTTCTACCAAACATAAAAAAATCAGGTCCATTTCCATTGATAGGTCCCCAGCTTCCAGCAGCAATTATATTTCCATCCCAAGACATATCTAAACTATATACAAGATGCCCAATATCAACCTTGCTCCATAAGGGTGTAGGTGATGAAGAATCAAAACATATTACTCCACCACCTTTTGAGTTATCATTATAAACCTGAAGTGTTCCTAACACGATAGTAGATCCATCACCAGAAATTGAAGCTGAAAATCCCCACGATACATATTGATTCGGAGATACAAAAGGAATTGTATATTGCCATCTAAGAGTAAATGTTTCTAGTATTTGACTATACTCAAAAACTCTAAGTCTATTGGGATTTGATTCGGCAAAAACAATTAAATTGCCATCGAAAGAAATATCTGCTTCGGTATTTGTGAAACTGGTACTACAGAAAAACTCCTCATTACCATCATCAGCATTCAACACAGCCACTTCATCAACCATTGTAACCAATACAAAGTTTTTTTCTTCATTATATTTTAAGTCTTTGACTTTGAATGCTTGGGTTGCATAATCAACGCTCCATAACAATGAATTTGCTTGGATATCATAACACCTGATTTCTATCTCATATGCTGATATTTCAACTGCTACAAAGAAGTAATTCCGATCATTTGTACAGTCAACCTTTAAAACCTTAGGTGTAGGAGTATATGTCCAGTTAGACATGTTGGATTCATTATCAAAGAGTTTCATTGTATCATCGCAACCAGATGGTATAATAGTTCCATCATCTGTTATATTAACATGATAATCAATAGCGTAAGGTAAGTAAGTTCCACAATATGCACTAATCCATGGAAAACTAGGATTTTCAACAAAAGCATCAAATTCAATATGCTTATTATTTAAATGCCAGGCTGATATTGCATTGGTTGAAAATGGTGATACTTCAGTTTCCTTTAAAATAGCTTTATCATCAAAACTAGAAAATTCAATTGTGACATCTCTTTGAGGGTAAGTCGGTTCTCCCATTGTTTGTGAAGATCCATTTGAATCGCTTGCTTTTTCCAACTGCCCTGTAGCAATATTACAAAATTCTGATTCACGATTTACAGCACTTAATAAGCTGATTGTACAAAGCATCAGGATAACTATAATCTTTTTCATTTCTTCCTCCTAAGTTTGGTTTGTTTTCATTTTCAAATTACGACTAAACTACATAATCTCATCTTTCACAACTTAAAATGAAATCTACTCAAACTTATTCTTACAGATAATGAACAACATTTCCGCCCTCCTTCATAGCTAATGAAGGAAGAGAATGCACAAATCGTTTGACATCAACATGCTGAAAATTCTTCGTGTTTCTCGGGAAGAGTGTTGTAGAGAGATGAAATACGGGTGACCACCTATTTATTTCGATACACTCTCTTCCTTTTTTATAACATCTTCTATATATCCCAAAAATCATTAAAGTGTGACGCCACCACTCAATTTTTTTCAATTTTATTCACTTTTTTTCATACTCGCCAATTCTTTTCTCAAGTCTCATTCAGAATTTCCAACGAAATCTATGGAACAAAAAGGAATTACGAAGCAATTAATGTCAAATTTTTTATTATTTTATTTATAGGGGGGGGGGGGGGTAACTGTTTAATATAATAGCAATTACGCTTCTTCGTTACAATTCAAAAATCTCCACTCGTAAATCTGAAATCAACCTTCTTGCTGCTTTCCGAAACCTTCTTTCACAGATTCAGTGGGGAGGTTTGGATAAGTTTCCTGCAATTTGAACTTTCCCACATTTCATAAAAGAATATTATGAAAGAAAATGAGGTAAAGTAAACATTAGCTCTTTCAGGGTTGAATAAATGAATAATTGATTCGAGAAAGACTGGAGTTCATCGCAAGTGTCGGCTTCGAATTCGAAACGATCACCTTCTCTTGCTTCTTTTCTTTTGCAGGGACTTCAGAATTTCTCCTTTCGTTCTCAACTCTCTTCTTCGGTGATGAAATCTGAAAGAAATCCGAATTAGAAAGTTGAGTCCTGCTAAGTTTTTGTGCCCTTTTGTACCTTACCTCGGCAAGCTCAGTGTGAAGGTGGTAAATAGTAAGAATTAGTTTTTTTTTCTTAGCGTTTCTTCACGTTCTTCGTGGCTGCTCTTTTCGGTGTTTTTCGGTGGCTAATTTTTTAAATAACGGTCAAGGTGACCGTTCTACAATTCAATCTTCTTGACTCTGAAAGACGCAAAATAAAATTCGCCTTCTATGAGTTTATTCTACAATAAGATAAGTTCGATCATTGAGAGATCAAATTTCATTCGGGAATTTGAGGCTGCCGTACAGACTCAAACTTCCGGTACTTTGGTGCATAACCTGAACCGTTCTGCTAAATCATTATTGCTGGCACACGCTTATGAACAAACCGGTAAGAACATTGTGTTCATCACTGCCGACGATAAAGTTGCCGAAGATTACCTGGAAGACCTTGATCTGCTGATCGGACGCGACTCGGCTTATTTTCTGCCGGATTACGAAGTGCTGCCCTACGAGCAGCGTTCACCGCATTATCTTATTCGGGCTCAACGCATCGAAACTTTGACCGCTGCAGTTTCAGTTCATTCAGCTGTTTTCACAGTTTCCATCCGTTCTTTTTTGCGCAAAATAGCTGCTTCCGAGATTTTCGGAAAGAATATTATCACCCTTAAAAAAGGCGAAGATATAAATCCTGATGTGCTGGTTTCCGACCTGGTGGGAATGGGTTATGAAAATCAGTTCCAGGTGAGCAAAGTGGGAGAACTGGCGCGCCGAGGCGGCATTATCGATGTGTTCAGTCCCAACTCTCACAAACCTGTCCGTCTGGAATTTTTCGGCGACGAACTGGAATCGATCCGGGTATTTTCCGTCAGTTCACAAAGATCAACGGGTGAAGAATTGGAAACGATCATTTTAATTCCTTCCCGCGAATTTTCACTACACGACATCGACACTTCCGAAGAGTTGTGGCAGCGCATCCATAAAGACGGATTTTATGAAGGCATCGAATTGGATGCTTCTCTGCTGCTGCCTAAAATTGAATCTTTCCTGCAATATTTCGATGCGGGAAATTGCCTGGTTTTCTGGGATGAATTCCAGTTTTTCCAATCTTCTTTTACTGAAATTTTGGAAGAAACGACCGAGCTATATCAAAAAGTTCATTCCAAATTCAAAAAGCGGCTCGTTCCCAAGCCGGAAGATATTTTTGAATCGGAAAAATTTGTAATCCAGGTTTTTCGAAAATATACTAATTTTTTCCTTTCCGGTTCATTCCAAGATTTTAAACAAATCACTCAAAAGCTGGAAGCTCCGGTTTCTGCGCAAACCAATATGCATGGTTCTCTGGAAATTCTGGAACAGGAAATTGCTGCCAAAGTGCGGGATGGTTATCGCATTTTTTTGCAGTCAGACAACAAAAGCCAGAGCAAGAGAATGCTGGATCTGTTGCCGCAATTTGAAAACCAGATGGATTTCACCATCGGGGTGCTGCAGAATGGATTCAACCTGATCGACGCCAGGCTGGCGATCTACACCGACCATGAAATTTTCAGTCGCTACAAACGCAAAAGACGGCAGGCGCAGTTTTCCAAGGAAGAAGCCCTGGTCGATTATGAATCGCTCAAACCGGGTGATTACGTAGTCCACATCGATCACGGAGTGGGTATTTATGCCGGATTGAATAAATTGCAGGTGGATGGGAATACGATCGAATGTCTGACTTTGAGATACGCCGAAAACGACGTGGTTTACGTTCCCACTTTTCAGCTTTCGCTGGTTTCCAAATTCGTTTCGGAAGAAGGCATCGCCCCAACCATTCACAAATTGGGCAGCAAAAAATGGGAAAACACCAAAAGCCGCGCCAAGAAACAGATCGAGCTGGTTGCCGAAGATTTGATCAAGCTCTATGCAGAACGCCGCATGCGGCGCGGAATAGCTTTCGATCGAGATAACAATTGGCAGATTGAAATGGAAGATTCGTTCATCTACGAAGACACACCGGATCAAACCACTGCAACTAATGAGATCAAAAAAGACATGGAAAATGATGCGCCCATGGAAAGACTGCTTTGCGGTGATGTGGGGTTCGGCAAAACAGAAGTTGCCATTCGTGCTGCTTTCAAAGCCGTGATGAGCGGCTGGCAGGTGGCAGTGCTGGTTCCCACCACGCTCCTGGCCGAACAGCATTACCTGGTTTTCAAAGAAAGATTGGCTCAATACCCGGTGCGCATTGCCATGTTCAGCCGGTTTCGTTCCGCTACGAATCTTAAGAAAGACGTTGTTAAACTTTCCAGCGGAGATGTCGATATTGCCATTGGAACGCACCGCCTGCTTTCCAAAGATATTAAATATAAAAAACTGGGATTGCTCATCATCGATGAAGAACACCGGTTTGGCGTGCGTCACAAAGATAAACTGCGGCAAATGAAATCGAACGTGGATACGCTGTATATGAGTGCCACTCCGATTCCGCGCACCATGTATATGGCGCTTTCCAAACTGAAGGAACTTTCCCTCATCCGCACATCTCCCAAAGCTCGATTGCCGATCCGCACCGTGATCGTACCCTGGGATAAAGATGTTATCAAAGATGCGATCAGCCGCGAAGTGGAGCGTGGCGGCCAGGTTTTCTTCGTACACAATAGGGTGCAAACGATCGAAAGCATTTATACGGAATTAAAAAAATTACTGCCGCATGTTTCTTTTGAAATCGGGCACGGCCAACTTCCTGAAAAGCATTTGGAAGCCGTAACTCTGGATTTTGCTCATCATAAATTCGATGTGCTGATCGCCACCACCATCATCGAATCCGGCATCGATATTCCCAATGCCAACACGATCATCGTCAATCGAGCCGATATGTTCGGTCTGGCTCAACTTTATCAGATTCGCGGCAGAGTGGGAAGAAGCAATCGCCGGGCTTATGCTTATCTGATAATTCCGCCCAAAATGCACGACGATGCGCGGAAACGGTTGGAAACTCTCATCGGATATGAATCGCTGGGGAGCGGCTATCAGATAGCGATGCGCGATATGGAACTGCGCGGAGCAGGAACGCTGCTGGGAACCAAGCAAAGCGGCATCATAAATTCCATCGGATTCAATTATTACAACCGGCTTTTAGAAAAAGCCATTGATGGCATCCAAGCCGAAAAACCAAGAAATGAATGGCTGGAAGAAGAGCCGCAGAACATCGAAAGACTGCGCATCGAAAGTGATCATTATTTTCCCGAAAGCTACATCGAAAGCGAAAAAGAAAGATTGGAAATCTATCGCAAAATGATCGGGTTTGAAGAAATTACCCAATTTGAAGAATTGCAAAAAGAATTGATCGATAGATTTGGCAACATTCCGTTGCCAGCGATGAATGCGTTTAGATATTATCGGTTAAGACTGCTGACCAAACAAACCGGACTGGAGTCATTGAAGATGAAAAATGGCAATATCATCTTTGAATTCCCGGCCAAGAAAATACCTTCCCGCCAGAAATTGACGCTGTTGGTAGAAAAATTCAATTATCCGTTAAAAATCGATGCAACCAAGAATTTCAAAGTTATTTTCCAAACCGAAACAGGACAAAATAATGACAAAGAGTTTTTGCCGGGTAAGGCACTGGAAATGATAACTTATTGGCAGGAAATCCATTAAGCAGCGTTGGAACGAGTGCCAATTATAAATTGACAAAAAAGGCAGATTAAAGATTTTTTCCTGAATTTTTGAGGAGGCTATGTGTTTAGAAAATATATTAGAATAATTATAATCGCAAGTTTGGGATTAATCTCCTGGAACCTTACGGCACAAATATCTGATTTCAGCACCGATATTATGCTCTATAGTGTATCACTGGCTGGGGCAGTAGATAATCCCGGTGTATTCCTGGTGCCGGCTTCTACCAGGGTCTCGGAAGTGCTGAAACTTTCTGAAACCAAATATTTTACGGCACAACTGGAATTGAAAAAAGCAGATAAAATACTCGAAGAAGATACTGATCTGTTTACCCGGAAATATAAGGATTTCATTTACGATCCGCTGGCAATAACCAATCTCAATGGATCAAAAAGAAATATCATTTTAAAACGAAAAAATCTGGAAATCCAGGTCGATCTGCAGAAGTTTTTTGTACTTGGAATGGATAAATACAATCCATACATCATGGATGGCGATGTGATCTTTGTGCCTTCCCAAAAAAGCGAAATAAACCTGATCGGCGCTGTGAATAAAGCAGGAATTTACGAGCTCGTGGTCAACGACAGGATTTCCGACATTATTGAACTGGCTTTGGGTTGCCAGGAAAACGCCTATTTGCCGGAAGTCGAATTGGTGCGATTTGCAAACAGCAATACAACTGAAAAAATAATTATTAATCTGGAAAATGTTCTTTCCAATCTTGAAAGCCAGGATAATATCTTGCTGCAAAGCGGTGACCGGATCTATGTTCGATCGATTCCTGAATTCCATGAAAATAAATTTGTAAACGTGGCCGGAGAAGTTGATTTTCCTGGTTTATACCCCATTGTGGAAGGCAAAACGACACTGCTTCAGATTTTGGAACAATGCGGTTTGAATGCGGAGAATGCCAATCTTGACAAGGCTTTCGTGCAAAGAGTTGATCTTGATATCGATTTTGACCCGGAATTTGAAAGATTAAAATTGATATCAACACAAAATATGACTTACACGGAATTCTCTTATTTCAAGCAAAAATCTCGAGAACTCCGGGCTAAATTTTCCATCGATATGGAAAAACTATGGGAAACCAAAGATAAAAAATACAATATTATTCTCAAGAATCAGGATTTCATTTATATTCCCCAAAAATCAAATACCGTTTTTGTTTCCGGCCAGGTAGAAAATCCGGGTTATCTTGCGATAGAGGCGGGTCAAAATTATAAATATTATATCGAGAAAGCCGGTGGTTTTGTTAAAACTGCCCGGAAAAATAAAATCCGCATCATAAGATCAGATTCCGGAGTTTGGCTGAAACCATCAGACGAATTGATCATCGAGGATGGCGATGTTATTTTCGTTCCTGAAAAATCTGACTATGAGTTCTTCCAGATCACCAAAGACATCCTCACTATCTTAACTCAATTCGCCACAATCATCCTGACTATCCGAACCTTGACGCTTTAATAAAGGAGTTTTAATGAAAATATTAATTACCGGCGGCGCCGGTTTTATCGGTTCTCATCTGGCAGAAAAATTGTTGAAAGAAGGTCATGAGATCAGCGTGATCGATAATCTTTCCACAGGAAAATATTCCAATATTATCCATCTTATCAATAATCCTAAATTCAGTTATAAGATCGATTCCATCTTGAATCGTGATGTTTTGGAAAATATGATTAAAGTTTCCGATCAAATCTATCATCTCGCCGCTGCCGTAGGCGTGAAATATATCATCGATAACCCGCTGCTTTCGCTGCGCACGAATATTGTGGGAACGGAGAATGTCTTGGAATTTGCCAATAAATACAAGACAAAAGTTTTAATCGCCTCCACTTCCGAAATTTATGGAAAGAGCGATAACATACCGTTCAAAGAAGAAGATGACAGACTCTTGGGTTCCACGCATATTTCACGCTGGAGCTACAGCTCTGCCAAAGCTATCGATGAATTCCTGGCTCTGGCCTATTATCGCGAAAAAAAGCTGCCGGTGGTCATCGTCAGGTGTTTCAACACGGTCGGTCCGCGCCAGACCGGACAGTATGGTATGGTGATTCCCAAATTCGTTCACAATGCCCTGCTCAATCATCCTATCACGATCTTTGGCGACGGCAAACAATCCCGTTGCTTTTGTGACGTGGAAGACGTAACCGATGGCATGATCAAACTCATGAACCATAAAAAAGCGGAAGGACAGATATTTAATGTTGGAAATGATACGGAAATTACCATCGAAGCACTTGCCAATAAAATTAAAAAGATGGCGAACAGCCGTTCCAAAATTGAATATATCGATTATGAAGAAGCTTACGAAGAAGGTTTTGAAGATATGCGCCATCGTAAACCGGATCTGACAAAGGTTAAAACATGCATCGATTTCAAACCCAAATTTGATCTGGATCAGATATTACAAAGAATAATCGCATTTTTCGAAGAATAGGAGAAGTTCATGAAAGTTCCTCTGCTGGATTTAAACGCTCAATATGCTCCCGTCATGGATGATATTCGTTCAGAGATGGAGAAGGTTTTTGCTTCTCATGCTTATAAATTGGGACCGCAGGTTAAAGAATTTGAAGAGGAAATGCAGAAGTTCTGTGAAGTGAAACATGCTGTAGGCTGTGCGTCCGGCACAGATGCACTTGTGCTGGCTTTGCTGGCTCTGAGTATCGGAGATGGCGACGAAGTTATCACAACTCCCTTCACTTTTTTTGCCACAGCCGGCACGATCCATCGTGTGGGAGCCAGACCGGTTTTTGTAGATGTTAAATCCGACACTTTTAATATCGATCCCGATAAAATTGAAGTTGCGATCACGCCCAAAACAAAAGCGATCATTGCGGTTCACCTTTTCGGTCAACCGGCTGAGATGGATAAGATCATGGCAATTGCTAAAAAACACAATCTGAAAGTGATCGAAGATAATGCTCAGGGAATTGGAGCCAAATTTGACGGCAAAACTGCGGGTACGATCGGCGATATCGGCACGCTGTCTTTCTTTCCCAGCAAAAACCTGGGAGCAATGGGTGACGGCGGCATGTGCTTGACCAATGATGCTGAATTGGCTGACAGGCTTTTCCAGTTGCGCGAACATGGTGAAAACCCTCAATATTATCATAAATGGGTAGGTTTGAATAGTCGCTTGGATACGATTCAGGCAGCAGTGCTGCTGGTGAAATTGAGATATCTTCCGGCTTGGTCGGAAGCTCGCAGAAAAAACGCAGCATATTATTTCCAAAATATGCAAAATATCCCTCAAATTAAACTTCCGGTTGTTCACAAAAAAGCTGAGAGTATCTTCAATCAGTTCACTTTGGTCGCTGAAAAAAGAGACGAGCTTCTCAAATATCTGCGATCTAACGATATCGGCTGCGCCATTTATTACCCTCTGCCTTTACATCAGCAGGAATGTTTTTCCTATCTGAATTATAAAAAAAGTGATTTCCCGATTTCCGAACAATTGGCAGAATCAGTGATTTCCATTCCTGTTTTTTCTGAAATCACGAAAGAACAGCAAGATTATGTTATCGAAGAAATTCGAAATTTCTACAAATAGGAGTCTTGCTTTAATGAATATTATCGTCTGCATCAAGCAGGTGCCCGATACAAATGAGATCAAAATTGATCCGGTAACTAATACTCTGATCCGCGAAGGTGTGGAAAGCATTATCAATCCTTTTGACCTGTATGCAATCGAAGCAGCGATCCGGCTGAAAGAGCAATATGGTGGAAAAATTACAGCTCTCAGTATGGGCCCACCTCAAGTTGAATCGGCTCTGCGGGAAACCGTTTCCATGGGCGTGGATGAGATCGTTTTGCTCACAGACCGCAAATTTGCCGGAGCGGATACCTGGGCAACCAGCCTGACTTTAGCCGAAGCGATCAAGAAAATCGGTGAATATGATCTTATCTTTTTCGGGCAGCAAGCCATCGACGGTGACACTGCTCAAGTGGGACCAGGAGTTGCTGCTCATCTCAAACTTCCGCAAACCGGTTTCGTCCGCAAGATCGAAGAAATCAAAGACGGAAAGATGATAGTTCAACGCCTGATGGAAGATGGTTACGATAGAATTCAAATAAGTCTTCCTGCCGTGCTGACGGTGGTGAAAGACATTAACATTCCAAGATTGCCTTCTTTGCGTGGAAAGCGTAATGCTAAAGTAATCAAAATGAAGATCATGACTGCTGCTGATCTGGATTTGAATGAAAACGATATCGGCTTGAATGGATCGCCAACTCAGGTCGTTAAAATCTTCTCGCCCGAATTTAAAAAAGACGTCGAGAAACATGAACTTCCTGCTGAAGAGCTGACGGAAATTCTCTACAAAAAATTGAAAGAATTTGGAAAATAATTTTTATCAAACCGAAAGCAATCGGAGAATTGAATACCGGTGTGCTTTCGTAATTAATAGAAGGAATTAGAATGTTAAGATTTCCTGAGATAAATCCCACGATCCTAAAGCTGGGTATGTTTGAAATTCGCTGGTACGGATTATTTTATATCATCGGCTTTGCTGTTGCCTACATTTTTGTGCGTAGAAATTATGCCTCGCAAGGCATAAAATTAAAAAAAGACGAATATGAATCTCTGCTTTTCAATCTGATGCTGGGCGTGATAGTTGGCGGCAGACTGGGATATGTTTTATTTTATAATCTCAGCTATTATTTGTACAATCCGTTGCATATTTTTACCGTTTGGCAGGGAGGAATGTCCTTTCACGGCGGCGCTTTGGGGGTGATCATCTTTGGCTATTTCTTCTGCAAAAAACATAAATTAAGTTTTTACAGAATGGCAGATCCGGTGATGCCGCTGGTTTCCATCGGGCTGCTCTTGGGAAGGCTGGGAAATTTCATCAATGCCGAACTTTTTGGACGAGTAACTTCTCTTCCCTGGGGTATGGTTTTTCCCAATTCGGATGGAAAACCGCGCCATCCATCGCAGCTTTATGAAGCGCTTTTTGAAGGATTGATCCTCTTTCTAATCACTAATTGGATGTTTAGAAAAATTAAAAAACCTGGCATTGTTTTCTGGAGTTGGATCGGTTTGTACGGTTTTTTCAGATTCTTTATCGAATTCGTGCGGGAACCGGATGCCCATCTTGGATATGTTTGGGGATTCCTGACCACCGGACAGATTTTATGTTCATTGATGATCGCTACCAGTTTGATCGCTATCGCACTTCTCATCCGGGTGAAGGAAAATGAACCTGCTGAGAAATAGTCTTTCGATCTTTTTCATTCTTCTGCTGGCCGGTTGTGCTATCAACTCAAAATTAAATTTAATCGATAAAGAACAACTTCTGCTTGAACACCTGGAAAGCTGGAATGAGTTTCAGGCAGATGGTATCGTCACCGTTAATTATGATAATTTTGTATTTCGAAAAAATATAAATATCAAAAAAACTAGCGATATATTCAAAATCACAGTTTATGATTCCGGGATTTTCGGCATGAAACCCGAACCGTTCCTGACGGTGAAAATCGATTCCCTGATCCAGATAAAAACGCAATCTGCCGAACCTGAATTTTTCGCTCTTGATCGATTCCCCGGTTTACAATTTTTTCTGAAACCATTACAGTTATTGAAATTCAAAAATCAAATTATCAGGAATAATATTCTAAACTTCGATGAAAATACGACTATTCGATTTTCGGAGGAGATGAAAATTAAAAGTATCAAACAACTTTCTAAGGAATTCTCGATCGATTTTTTTTACGAAACCGATCTTACCGGAATTGAAGTTTGGCAAAATAAAATTGATCTGATCAAAATTGAAATTGACAAAATAACTCGAAAGAGAGATTAAAATTAATCAGACTTAATAAACGAGGTAGAAGATGATCGCACGATATTCGCGGGAAGAGATGTCGAAAATCTGGGAACTGCAAAACCGCTTTCAATGCATGCTGGACGTGGAAATCGCCGCTTGTAAAGCTATGAACGAGCTGGGAATAATTCCCGATGAAGATTTGGATATAATTGTTGAACGTGCTGATTTTGATGTGGAACGCATTGCCGAGATCGAAGCAATCACCAAACATGACGTGATCGCTTTTTTGACGAATGTTGGTGAATTTGTCGGTCCGTCTTCCCGTTGGATTCATTACGGCATGACTTCATCGGATGTATTGGACTCAGCAACTTCCCTGCAGCTTCGTCAGGCTGGAGAGCTCATTATCCGCGATCTGGAAAAATTCAGCGAAGTTCTGAAGATAAAAGCTCGTGAATATAAATTCACTCTATGTATCGGGCGTTCGCACGGCATTCACGCCGAGCCAATTACTTTCGGATTGAAGTTTGCTCTCTGGTTCGACGAAATGCAGCGCAACTTGAGCCGCATGGAAAAAGCTGTGGAAGTGATCTCTGTCGGTCAGATTTCCGGTGCTGTGGGAAATTACGCTCATCTTTCCCCGGAAATCGAAAAGATCGCCTGCCAGTATCTTGATCTGAAACCGGTAAACATTTCCACTCAGGTCATCCAGCGAGATCGGATTTCCGAATTTATGAACACAATCGCTGTAATCGGAACAACGATCGAAAAGATATCTCTGGAAATCAGGCATCTGCAGAGAACGGAAGTTCTGGAAGTAGAAGAAAATTTTTCCAAAGGTCAGAAAGGTTCTTCCGCTATGCCACATAAACGCAATCCAATCGTGACGGAGCAAATGTGCGGACTGGCTCGACTTCTTAGAAGCAATGCCATGGCGGCTTTGGAAAATAACGCACTCTGGCATGAACGAGATATCAGTCATTCTTCTGTGGAACGCATCATCCTGCCGGACTCAACCATCCTGGCAAACTACATGCTGAATAAAATGATCCTGCTGATCGAAAATCTGCTGATCTATCCTGAAAAAATGAAACAGAACCTGGAATTGACCAATGGATTGATCTTCTCCCAGGTGCTTCTGCTGGAACTGGCTAAAAAAGGAATTTCGCGCGAAAATGCCTACACTCTCGTGCAGCGCAATGCCATGCTCTGCTGGAAAACCCAACAGCCGTTTAAAGAACTGATCTTGCAAGATGAAGAAGTAAGTAAATATTTTACCGAAGCAGAAATTGAAAATATTTTTTCTTATGATCGTTACACCGAAAATGTTGATTATATTTTCTGCAGAGTTGGCATCTAAGTATGGATAAACTAAATCCTCTCAATTATATTAATTCGATCCATAAACAGAAATATTTAGCTTCTTTATGGCCGATTATTCTCATCCTCATCACTTTCATCATCAATCATTTTTACCGGGTGGATGAAGTAAAATATATCGCTCTTTTCGGACTTCTCTGGTACATGTTCGTCTTTGTAATATTCAAGATCAACAAAGCTGTTCTTCCCGAAGATATTTCCGGCTGTGTGTTATCTCCGGTGAATGGAAGGGTTACAAAAATTGAAGGAAATAAGTTAATCATCACCAAATATTTCTGGCAATCTGTGGATATCAGAAATGCAACTGTAGAACAAAATATTGATATCCTTTTTCATGGAAAGCAGCCAATTTTGTGGGAAGACTTCTCTTCAGAAGTTGGAAAATTAATCGGTTTTAAAACAGGAAAATTAATTTGTGAAATTTTACTTCCTGATGAATTTTCAATAAGCGTTTCAGCCTTACAAAAAGTAATCTCCGGGCATACAATTCTAGCTTCAAAGGAAGTTTGATCTTGGCAAACGGATTTACTAAATTTAAAATTATCATTCCAAATTTTTTCACCGCACTCAGCCTGGTTTTCGGCCTCATCTCCCTGCAATACACCATGGATAAAAATTTCGTAAACTCTGCCTGGTTTATTGCTGCTTCCATGGTTTGTGATTTCTTGGATGGAAAACTGGCCAGGCTGTTACATGCCCAGAGTAAATTTGGAGCTCTTTTCGATACCTTGTCCGATTTTGTCGCCTTCGGAGTTGTTCCCGGTTTTCTGGCTTACAAAGTGGCACTTTTCGAATTGGGAATCACCGGCGCTGTCGTTACTTTTTTTTACATTCTCGCCGGTGGATATCGACTCGTCCGCTTCACCCTGGCCGAAACAAATTCCACCAAAAAACAACCTTTTGTCGGACTGCCGATCCCTGCCGCAGCCGGGATAATTTCTTCTTATATCATCCTGAATTTTTTCTCCTGGAATTCCATAAAATCTGCTAATTCCCTTCTGGCTTTGACCTTCATTTCGGGGCTTCTTATGGTCAGTAAAATCGAATACCTTCCGTTGGAAAAAGGTAAGAAATTTTCCCGCGAAGCAAAGCTCTTCATTGTGCTTGCTTTGCTGTCGGCTGTTGTCGCCATCCGGTATCCATATTATGTCTTTATTTTGTGGATTGTGGTCTATGTTTTATATGGCCTCATCCGGCATATTGTCTTATCATATAAAAATAGAAACTAAATTAAAGCAATTTACTAAATCATCACAATGTTGATTATATGGCTACCACTAATTAATTCACATCCATACCAATACCACATCACGCCATTGACGGTTAAAATACTTTTACTTGACATACAATCCATCATTCTTAAAAAAAGTAATGTTTTGTATCTTGAGATCATGAAACATGATCGGAAAGATATTCAGATTGAATTAAGGAGGTTTTTATGGCGGAATATACCGATAATTATTTTACTAATGACAGCTATGCCGTACGGACTGCACGATTGGAAATTTTAAAAAACTACATCGAATATTGGGCTCCTTCTCTCAATATTCCGCGTACTCTGGTGAACTGGGGATTGCATGCTGCTGAGAAATGGAAAAATGTCTTGGGAAATGCTAAAAACAAGAAGCTGAATTCAGAAAATTTTTACAGCGAATTGAGAGATGCTGATGAAAAAACATTCAAATATTATTTGAGATGTAAGCGTTTATTGCTCTCCACATTTTTGGAAGATAAAAAGAAAAATCTCTTTCTGGGAATTGGAGAAAAATTTCCCAGAAACCGTTCCGACAAAATCAAAGTTGTGGAAAAATTATTGAAGTCTTCTCAGAGATTTTTAGATCAGGGAGAAGAAATAATTCCCGGAGAATTTATCGAGAAATTGAAAAATCTTTTAGCTGAATCTGCAAAAATATTCCAGAAAATCAAGCAGCTAAAATCTGAAAAAAGCGAATTAAATAATTCGATCCAAATGGAACTTTATAGAGAAGATTCGCGAAAATTACGTTCGCTTTATTCCTGGGCTTTGATGATTTGGGAACAGGACGAACCATACCTCGTTCAACTTGGTTTTGCCGTGAAACCACGAAAACGAAAACACGAAACTGAAGAGGAACATGAAGAGTAATATTTTATCTTCGTTGATAGATCTTCTTTTTCCAAGAACCTGTTTCAGTTGTAACGACAGAATTCAGAATGACATAATTTGCGAAAGCTGTTTAAACTCGTTGGAATTTTTAACCGAGGTCTGCCCTGTTTGCGGAGCTTACGATCAGGGAAAAACGTGTCTGATTTGCCAAGGAAATGAATTCCAATTTGATAAAGCAAGATCGGTTTTTCAATTTAATAAAATGATCCTGAATCTGATCCATGATCTGAAATATGATGAAATGAGGAAAGTTGCAATTCTTTTTGGAAAATTAACCGAAGATTATCTGCGTGAATTTAATCCTTTTCAATCCGTAGATATTATCGCTCCCGTTCCCCTGCATAAAGTAAAGAAACGCTCTCGCGGCTTTAATCAGTCTCAACTTCTGACAGCAGAGATTTCCCGCAGAATGAACTGGCCGCATGAACCAAATCTGATTCAACGTCGAAGATTCACAGAAACTCAAACAAAATTGGGCAGGAAAGATCGGAAGAAAAATGTGCAGGATGCCTTTTCTTTGAAGGCAAAACTGAATATTAACAACAAAAATATTCTCATTGTTGATGACGTTTTCACCACTGGAGCAACTGTGAACAGCATTTCAAGTGTGCTGAGACAAAATGGCGCCGCGAAGGTTTTTGTGCTCACCATTGCCCGCGCTTGATTAGGCACCAAGGGAATCAATTGATTGGCATGTTTTTATTTCTACTAACCAGTTAATAAATAATGTTATAAGAAAATCATTGTCTTGACAGTGAACATAGTATCAAGATTTTTTGACAAATCTGAATTGTAAAAGGTAATTATTTAGTGATAAAGAAGTTAGGTAAATCGAGCCTGATGAATAAAAGGAAATTTATGATACTGGAAATCAGCAGGGAACGTTCGGTGGAATTGATCGAGAAAGCATCGCGCTTCATTGTGAAACACAGAATGGCAGCGCCGGCAATCATGACGATCGAATCGCTTCGCCCCCTGGCTCGGATCGGCAGCCAGGTTATCTATTTTCTTTCACCTTTTATCGAAACATTATTCAATACAAAAGAACATCAGGAATTTGCTGTTCTGCTGGAAAAAGAAGAAAATGTAAAATTGTTAATAGATCGTATCGATGAACTGGATGTGGAAATGTATCGTGAAGAACGTGAAAAACGCAAACTTCTAAGAAAAAGAAGAATGAATAAAATTAAGAATTTCTTTTATAAAATATTCAAGAAATAAAACATGGAGGAACGAATGGGAGATACTCAAAAGCTGAGAAGAATCATCGCTACCGACTGCGGAAGTACTACCACGAAATCGATTCTGATTGAGTATATCGATGGTGAATACCGTCAAACAGTACGTGGAGAAGCTCCCACAACTGTAGAAAAACCTTTGAATGATGTAACCAGAGGCGTTATCAACGCAGTCACCGAATTGGAAGAACTCGCCCGTATCAAATACAACGATGACAGCATTAAATTCATCAAAGATGAAACTATCTGGCTATCGGACAAAGATGGTGAAGGCGTGCAAGCTTATGTTTCCACCAGCAGCGCCGGTGGTGGATTGCAAATGATGGTGACCGGTGTTGTCGCTAAAATGACCGGAGAAAGTGCGGAACGGGCTGCTTTGGGTGCCGGGGCTATCGTGATGGATTTGATCGCCAGCAATGATAAACGCGCCAATCATGAAAAGATCGAGCGGATCAGGCATCTGCGGCCGGATATGATCTTGATGGCCGGCGGTGTGGACGGCGGAACCACCAAACACGTAGCCGAAATGGCTGAGTTGGTCGGAGCAGCCGACCCCAAGCCGCGTCTTGGCTCCAGCTATAAACTTCCGATTATTTATGCTGGAAATACCTCAGCCCGGGATATTATTAAAAAAACACTGGAAAGCAAAACTGATCTTATTATTACTGATAATTTGCGTCCCACTCTGGAAAGAGAAAACCTGGGGCCGGCTCGTGATAAAATCCATGACCTTTTCATGGAACATGTGATGGCTCAAGCTCCCGGCTACGGTAAATTGATGACCTGGACAAAAGGCCCGATCGACGGCAAACTCACTGATATTCCTATCATGCCGACCCCGGCTGCCGTGGGAAACATCATGCAGACTATTGCCAAAGTGAACAACATCGAAGTTTTGGGTGTTGATATCGGTGGTGCGACAACAGACGTTTTTTCGGTTTTCACACCGGAAAAAGTATTTAACCGAACCGTTAGCGCCAATCTTGGTTTGAGCTACAGTATTTCTAATGTGCTGGCTACAGCCGGTATAGATGGAATTCTGCGCTGGGTTCCTTTCGATATCGATGAATCAGGTTTGCGTAACATGATCAAAAATAAAATGATCCGTCCAACGACAATTCCCCAGCAATTGGAAGAACTCGTTCTGGAACAGGCAATTGCTAAAGAAGCCCTCAAATATGCTTTCATCCAACATAAAGAATTTGCCGTTTCCCTGAAGGGCGGACAAAGACAGCGTGAAATTTCCGAAGCTTTTTCTCAATCAACCTCCGGTGAATCTATCGTGAACATGATGAGCCTCGACCTGCTGGTCGGCTCCGGTGGAGTGCTTTCTCATGCTCCCCGTCGAAATCAATCTGTGATGATGTTGATCGATTCCTTCCTGCCGGAAGGTATAACCAGGCTGGCTGTGGATAGTATCTTTATGATGCCGCAACTCGGCGTCCTGGCAGAGATCAGTGAACAGGCTGCAACGGAAGTTTTTGAAAAAGACTGTCTGGTCTATCTGGGAACCTGTGTCGCTCCAGTCGGCAAGAGCAAAGCTGATAAAGTTGTTCTTTCGGCTAAAATTGAGCTTCCTAATGGCGAAGTTTTTGAAGAGGACATCAAATTTGGAGAATTAAGGCTTCTTCCCTGCGGTGTGGGAGAAACTGCTAAAGCGAATTTGAAACCGGTCAGAGGAATGGATATCGGGGCAGGAAGCGGACAGGAAATTGTCACTGAATTACATGGCGGTGTGGTAGGAATAGTT
>JAUSOT010000034.1 GCA_030656075.1 Candidatus Cloacimonadales bacterium | reverse complement strand
TGTTCGGCATGACGGATGCGGTACATGAGCGGATCGCGCAGCAGCATATTGGGAGAAGCCATGTCGATTTTGGCGCGCAAAACGTGACTTCCGTCCTCAAAATCTCCGTTTTTCATGCGTTCAAACAAAGCGAGATTTTCTTTGATTGAACGTTCACGGTAAAGGCTATTCACACCAGGAGTTGTGACGGTTCCACGGGTTTCACGGATTTCTTCCGCACTCTGGCTATCCACAAAAGCTTTGCCTTGTTTGATCAATTCCACAGCATATTCATACATTTGATCGAAATAATCGGAAGCATGCAGCAGCCTGTCTTCCCAGTCGCAGCCCAACCATTTGATGTCTTCGATGATGGCATTCACAAATTCGATATCTTCCTTTTCGGGATTTGTGTCATCAAACCGCAAATTGAATTTTCCTCCAAATTCCTGGGAAATATTATAGTTAAGCAGGATCGCTTTGGCATGTCCGATATGCATCTGACCGTTCGGTTCCGGCGGAAAACGGGTGTGTACTCTTCCTTCATTTTTATTGTTTCTCACATCTTCATCGATGATCGTGCGAATAAAATCTTTAGTTTCTTTTATTTCAGTACGAAAAAGATCTTTGGTTTCTTTATTCTCCATTTTATTTCCTTTCAATTTTCGACCTCATCCCCCAGTGAAATATTCAGCAAGCTGAATTTCACGGGGAAAACCAACCTTCTCCTATCGAGGAGAAGGAGAAAAGATGTTTCCTCTCCTCCCATGAGAGGATTGCGGTGAGGTAAATTCCACTTATTTTCCAATACTTCTATACATTCTTTCCAACACTTTTTTTGGAAAGAAAAAAATTATCATCTACGCTGGAATATCTTTATTAAGCGGTTAAATATTTCTATAATGATCAGTTGCTGATTCACATGCCCGTCCAGGCGTTGCAGCATTTCTTCCAGAAAGACCACGAATGCCGAGGCATATTCGTCCACAGCCGGATTCAGCCGGTAAAGTGTTTCCAGCATATCAGTTTTATCCATGTTGATGATCTCCTGCGGATAATTCTGGAAATAAGAAATATCGCTGATCCAGATGATAAGATGCGAGATGATTTCCACCAGGGTGGATTGACTTTTGGCAGAGCGGAATTGCATGCTGAAATCGATGAAGCCAACATCGTTTCCGTTAATCACCATTTTCAGCAGATCGATGGTTTGATCGCGAGATTGAAGACGTCCTTCTTCTGCCAGACAAAGCGCTTTTGCCATGCTGCCGTTGGCGATGCGGGCATAGATCTTGGCTTCCACTTCATCCAGAAATCTATTTTCTGCAAATCTTTGTTCGATTACATGTTTGGGAATGGAACGAAACGGAATCTGCTGACAACGAGAAATTATGGTCGGTAAAAGTGAATTTGGTTTGGAAGTCGTGAGAATGATGATCGTATCAGCCGGAGGTTCTTCCAGGGTTTTCAGGAAGGCATTGGAGGCCTGGGTTGTCATTTGATCGGCATCTTCAATGATATATATTTTAAAAATTCCCTCGTTCGGCGTGAGATTGATGCGATGTTCCAGCATACGGACACTTTCGATGCGGATGCCTTTTCCACTGGAAAAAGAATATTCCTTCCAGGGAGTTGTCATTTTATTCTCGATATAGCCGTTATATTCATCCAGCATTTTGTTGGATTTAATTTCTCCATCGACGGAAATGTCCAGCTTGGGTGAGGCAAAAACAAACAGGAAATCAGGATGAGTGAAGGAAAGGAATTTTTTGCAGGAAGGGCAGATACCACAGGGTATTTTCTCCTGTCTTGAAAGGCAGTTTATGGCCATTCCAAAATAAAGCGCTGTAGTGTATTTTCCCACACCGTCCGGCCCGAAGAATAGATAACTATTGGCGAGTTTATCGTTTTCAATTGCCCTGGTGAGGATGGAGATCGCTTTATCCTGACCCAGTATGTTCTTGAACATTTTATTCCTTTTCTAACACTGGTTTGATGAAAGGACTTTCAAACTCGGAGGCTAGAATGTCCATGTAAAGTTCATCATGTTTTTCACCGCCAAGAATGATCGCTTCTCTACGTTTGCCGATTAATTTGAAGCCAACTTTTTCATAGGAACGGATGGCTCGTTTATTGAAGCCGAACACTTCCAGCAAAATGTTGTTCAGGTTCAAAACATTAAATCCGTAATCCAACAGCAGCGATAAAGCTTCGGTTCCATAACCCTTGCTCAAATAGTCTTTATCACCGATAAAAATGCCGACTTCCGCTTTTCGGTTGCGTTCATTGATGCAGAAGATGCTGCAATTTCCCAGCAGTTTATCTGTTTCCATGTCGATAATGCCAAATACCTGGGCGTCATTTTTCACCATATCGTTCAGGATGGCTTTTTCTTTTTCCAGGCTGAGCTGCCGGTTGAAGATCAGCAGGTTTTTGGCAATTTCAAAATCGTTCAACCATTCGCAATATTGTTCCGCATCTTCCACACAAATGGGTGAGAGATAGAGTTTTTTACCTATCAGTTTTTTAAAATATTTCATATTTCTTCCTTCTCTTCCTACTTACGAACTTTCCAGTTCGTAAGTGTGTAATTCCGGAAGTTTCTACTTCCATTTTAGAAGCAGAAGCTTCGATTATCAGTACCTTCCGAACCTGAAGATTCGGAAGGAGTCAATTAATTATTTATCTAATAACCTTTTTCAATCTTTCCAAGCATTTCTCGATTCCCAGGATGCCGATGATCATGGTCAATTCGGGACCGTGGATGCTGCCAAAAATCGCCAAACGCAGCGGAAAATAGAGATCTTTGCCTTTTGCTCCGGTTGCTTCGGTTGTCTGATTCAGCAGCGCATTTATCGAAGCAACGTTAACTTCTATAATTTCTGGTAATTTTTCCATCCAGAATTTAAAGACATTTTGTGACATCTCAACTTCTAGCAGTTCATTGTTTTCTTCCGAAAATTCAAGTTCTGTATAGAATGGTTTCGCCAGTTCGGGAAATTCCGCCAGAGTTGCAGCGCGTTCCCGCGCAAAATCTATGATTTGTTCGAATTTTTCTCTGTCACTGATATCGACCCCGGTTTCTTTAAAGTATGGAGTTGCTTTAATCGCAATATAACCGGTTTCCAGAGTTTTCAGGTAGTGGCTGTTCATCCATTTCAATTTTTCGATATCGAAAACCGAACCGGATTTATTCAGGCGTTTCAAAGAAAATTCCTGAACGAGTTCATCCAAAGTATAAAGTTCACGGTCACTCGCAGAATGCCAGCCTAACAGAGCGATGAAATTTATGAGAGCTTCCGGCAAAAAACCTTTCTTCAAAAAATCTTCGGTAGCCACATCTCCCTGCCTTTTGGAAAGCTTGGATTTATCGGGATTCAGGATGAGCGGCAGATGTATCCATTTGGGTGGTTTCCAGCCGAAAATCTGGTACATGAAAATATGTTTCGGTGTGCTGGACAGCCATTCTTCACCACGGATCACGTGTGAGATTCCCATTAGATGATCATCGACGACATTTGCCAGATGATAAGTGGGAAATCCATCGGATTTTATCAAAACCTGGTCATCCACCGTTTCCCATTGGAAAGCAATGCGATCTCGCACCAGATCGAAGAAAACAATTTCACCTTCCCGGGGAACTTTCAACCGGATAGTGAATGTATTTCCGTTCGCCAATTTTGTTTCGGTCTCTTCTTTTGTCAGTTTTCGGCAGCGTCCGTCGTAACGCGTATCGAGTCCTAGGGCTTTTTGTTCTTCCCGCTGCTGTGTCAATTCTTCCGGTGTGCAGAAACAGCGATATGCTGCATCCTGATCTACCAGTTCCCGAGCATGAGCCAGGTAAAGTTCTGTTCTTTGTGATTGATAATACGGTCCGAAATCTCCACCAACTTCAGGACCTTCATCGTATTCCAAACCGACCATTTTCAAAGATTTCAGCAGGTTTTCCACAGCACCTTCCACATAACGTGCCTGGTCGGTATCTTCGATGCGCAGCACGAATTTTCCGCCTGTTTTTCTGGCGTAAAGATAATCGTATAATGCGGTTCTAAGTCCGCCAACATGCAGGTATCCTGTCGGGCTGGGAGCGAATCTTACGCGAATTTCACTGCTCATAATTGCACCAACTTTTCAATTTTACAACTCATTTACAAACTCCAATTATAAATCTGTTTTATTCTAAGAATTAAATTGCAGCTTGAATGTCAACTGGAAAGTGGGATCGACCTCATCCCCAGCTCTTCTCCTATCGAAGAGAAGGGAGTTAAGAAAAGCAAGAAGTAAGAAACATCCAGCTTTGCAATAGCTATGCTGTGATAATTCTCTCGTTCCCAAATTCCGGTTTGGGAACGCAATTATCTGCGAAACTCCTGTTTCGCCATTAATAACTAAGATCAAAAACTTTTCTTAAGTTCCGCCAGGAATCTTGGGATAAGTTGAATAACTCACCCAAGTCGAGTTGCTAAACAATCCAACTCGGGTAAAAATCTATCTCTTCAAATATTCAAACCACTCCTCGAAACCTTCGCCCGTTTTGGCAGAAAGTTCGATAACTTCCATTTTAGGATTCACTTTTTTGATGTTGGCTCTGATGTCGTCGATGTTGATATCCAGATAGGGAAGCAGGTCGATTTTGGAGATGATGCAGAGTTGTGAATTCTGAAAAGCCAGGGGATATTTGAGCGGTTTGTCTTCGCCTTCCGTCACGCTGAGTACAACTGCATTCACATGTGCTCCCACGTCAAATTCCGCCGGACAGACCAGGTTGCCGATATTTTCTACGAAGATCAATTCAAGATCATTCATATCGATTTCTTCCATGGCGCTTTTTATCCAGCCTGCTTCCAGGTGACAATCACCGCCAAAAGGGCCGGTATTGATCTGGTAGGTTTGAATGCCGGCTTTGGCCACGCGTTCCGCATCCAAAGTGGTCTGGATGTCGCCTTCGATCACACACATTTTCTCGCCGAATTCATGGGCAGTTCGTTCCATGATCGTAGTTTTACCTGAACCGGGTGAACTCATCAGATTGATGTAAAAAATGCCTTTCTTTTCCAGATCACTCCGCAGTTCTTCCGCTATCCTGTCGTTCACATTCAGGATTTTCTGCATTACTTTAATTTCTTTTATATCCATTTTATCGCTCCAATTTTCAATGATTATTTTTGTAACAAGTCATCCTTAGGTAGCTTTTAGCTTTGCACACGAAGGATCTCTTGGAAGAACATTCAGCTTTCTTTTATAGAAGTAGAGATTCTTCCTGAGAACTGCGTGAAAGATACGTCAGAAAGACATTAACACTTATTCATTAATTTCTTTAAATTACTTGTCATCCTGAGACATTCATCCTGCATTTCTCACGAAGGATCTATTCACTTGCAAGATTCTTCGTCGAATGCCTAAAGAAGAGTTCCTCAGAAAGACAACATCTACACATATTTTATATTCTACAATCCCAAAAAAATAATTGCCACGCCGCTGAGCAGAAGCATTCCACCCGCCAAAGCATGGGTATATCTTTCCATTTTTTTAAAGAACACCATTTTCAATCCCAGAGATGCCACATATACGATGATCATCATGGTAGAAATTGTAGTGATGGCAAAGATCAATGTAACGAAGATCATCCCACTGACGCTTTTTTGAGCTGCCGGATACATCAAAATGGGAATGAGTGGTTCGCAGGGTCCCAAAACAAAGATCGTGAACAAAATCCAGGGTGTTATGTTTTTCTTTTTAGCATCATGAACATGGCTGTGTTCATCATGGTGAGTGTGTTCGTGAACGTGTTTGCTGCTATCCGAATGCAAATGAAAATGGGTATGAGGTTTATTACGGATTGCATTCCGAATTCCCCAGATCGTGTAAACCAGACCGAAAGCCATCAAAGCCCAACCGGCTAAACTTCCCCGGATCGATTCGAAGGCTTCCAATTTACTGAGAGCGATGCCAATCGATACGCCCAGAATTCCTATAATAACAGAACTGAAAACATGACCAATTCCACATAAAAATGTCAGTATCATAGTTCGCGGCATCGTCCAATTGCGCGCTTTGGACATGACGATGAAGGGTAGATAATGATCGGGTCCGAACAGAGTATGAATAAAACCGATCGATGCGGCTGTGATGGCTAATAGTGAAATTTCGTTACTCAATTATGTTCTCCTATTATTTTTTATATTGTCTTTCTGACGTATCTTTCACGCTGTTCTAAGGAAGAATCTCATTATCCATAAACGAGGTGCAAAGCTGAAAGATTTCCGCGAGATTCTTCGAAAGTAAAGCTACAAGATACCTCAGAAAGACTTTTTTGTTTTTTCTGCACAGGGAATGCACAACTTCCTGCCGTCGATAATTTTAATTCTGGTTTCCATGGCAGTTTCTCCGCAATCCCGGCAAACCACATTTGTATAAAGCTGTGCTTTGGGAGGAAGTTCGATCTGCACTTCTTCCAGTTTGGTAAATTCTTTATCAGAGCTTTTCAAAATCAACTCAATCATCACTTCACGGCTCGGTCCATTTTTTCTGAGATGATTCAAGAATTCAGGATTTCGACTGGCTCGGATCGCTCTACCGCTTTTCCGGCAGATGAATGTATAGACCATTTTTCCAAAATCCCGAAAGATGAAATTGCCTTTGCCGAATGTACAGCCGGAAAGATATTGAACTGCATCCGTTCCGCAGGCATCATTTTCTACGATTGCCACAATTTCTTCATCTTTGGATCGTATCGAATCCAATTTCTTCAAAGCTGCTATCGTTAAGCGATATCCCATTGCTAAGCCGGGACAACTGTGACCGTGAAATTTCACGACTTCTTTATAAAGTGCAAAACTCATAGTTAAACCATTTGTCCTGTTGTAGCCAAACTGATCCGGGCATGCTTCACACCCTTGGCAGCTTTCAATTTATCACAAAGTTCTTTCAGCTCGTTGGAATGCCCTTTCACAACAATAATTTCGAAGCAATTATCGTGATCCAGATGGATATGCTGGGAAGAGATTATGAGTTCATGATGATCATGCTGAATGTTCGTGAGGGTGTAGGTCAATTCCCGCTGATGATGATCGAAAACCATCGTGATCACACCGGTTACAATCTCGTTGCTGGCCCATTCCTGCTCGATCAGTTTATCGCGGATGATGTCGGCGATCGCATTGGAACGGTTAGAGTAACTGTGCTGTTTGATGTGCTCATCGAATTTCTTCAGAAGTTCGCTATCCAGCGAAACTCCAAAACGTACTAATTCTGCCATCACACCTCCTTCGTGTTACGAACGGCAAAAAAGTGTTACGAGGATTCGGTGTCAAATAAAAATTACCACAAAAGGCATAAAAAATCAAAATCTTGAGATCGTTTCTTTCACAAACTCTTCTTGCTTAACAATCTTAAGGTTTGTGTTAGAATAACTTCTGCAATTCTAACCAAATTTTAACAACCGGCGTCTCAGGATTTCAACGATTCAGCATTTCAGCATTTCAGCCACGAAGACACAAAAACACAAAGGACACAGTGTTTTTCGGTGAAAATTCGGTGTTTCCTCGGTGGCTAATTTCCCAAATGTTCCCAATCAGGGGATCCGGAACGAGAGAAAATGTTGAAATTCTACAACTTCAAATCTATATAAATCACAAAATCAAATTGGATCTGTTCGATTCCTCCGGGATAGAATTCATTGATCGCTTCGGTAGAATTTTTTCCTTTGCGGATAGCGGTGATGATCTGAATCAGAATTTCTCTGCGAAGTTCATCTTCCATAAAGAAATAGATCAAGCCCCAGGAAAGTGAACTGGAATAAAAATCCGGTGAGGAATTTTCTTCTTCCCATCTATTACTGGACCAGGTAAAGAAATCCGCTAAATCTATTTTACTTCTTTCACTGGTCCACCTGTTCAAACGTTCAGCTTTTTTAGGTTGCTTATTTATTTGAACAATACTATCTTCTACCGTCGAGTACTCGAAATATTCGGATAAACCTTCATTGATCCATTTAGGAACTAAAATTAAATAATAATGGATAATGAAATGATTCAATTCATGGAAGATCGTTTTCATGAAATGGTCATTTTTATTGATGATGCATACTTTTTTCGATTGAGAGTAGAAACCATTGGTGGCTTTAGTTTTAGATATTTTTTTCTGATACTCTCGATATTCGGTTGAATCACCAAATATTTTCACCTTCAAAGTCGGGTATTTTTCTTTAAAAATGGAATGATAGAAATCAAATTCATAATCCGCTATTTTCATGATCTGAAATTTTTCTTCTTCCGTCAGTTTACAGTTAATTTCTTCTAATGCGATCGTTGTCTCTGTTGGTTGTTTTTCGCAGCCGCAAAAAGATAATACAATTCCTAAAAAAACCACAGCCAAAATAATTAATTTATTCATAAAGAAATTATTCAATTCCTTCCATAGTTTGAATGTACAATTCTTTTCCCTGGAATAGTTCAGTTTCGATTGAATCACAGTCGGGACAAATAAAAATAGGTTCAT
>JAUSOT010000141.1 GCA_030656075.1 Candidatus Cloacimonadales bacterium | reverse complement strand
GAAAGGATTTTGTTTTGATAGGCAACAGCAACTTTTTTCATTAAAAGCAGAAGATGAGAACCATCCTGGAAGAAAACAAGATCTCCCGGTAGCTGCTGAAAAATGACTTCGATCAGTTCGTTGGGCTCGATAGCCAGTTTTTGGGCAATATCCAAATGTGAAATGGGTAGTGTTGTTTTGCGGACTTCAGCTGCAACAAGTTCCTGCAGCTCTCCCGAGGAAAGTTTTTTGACGATCTCCACCTGCGCTTCCCTTCTGCGACGATGATGCAGCGGATACGGATCGACAATATGACCGCCACCCAGAGTGAGATCGCCTGAAGAATTGCGGATAATGAATTTATCGCCGAATTGCGCTATGATCTCATTGGGTAAATAGATTTGTGCCAGACAGCTTGCACCGCTATGCAGATTATCTCTGTCCAGCAGATGCAGACGGCACATCAGTCGGTTTGTTCCCAGCAGGAAGATCACCTGGCTCCAAAGCTCCAGGGTCACATCTTTCTGGAAGAGATTAAGCTCCACATCGATCAATTTGGTTGGCTTGATTTCGCGGTTGGCAAGCACCATGCCGCGCTTAAAATCTTTTTGTTTGAAACCAACCAGGTTGAAAGAGGCTCGATCTCCTGCTTTCACGTTTTCCACTTCATTGCCATGATGTTCCAGCCGGCGAATACGCATTTCCTTGTTTCCCGGCAGTAAGAAAACAGGTTCATTTTTGCTGATCGAACCGGAAATTACCGAGCCGTTCATGATCGTACCGAAACCTTCCCGGCTGAAAACACGATCGACATACATGCGGAAAAGTCCTTCACTTTTACGTTCCGGAATTTCATTAACCATTTGCCTGATCGCATTGATCAGATCTTCTAAACCAGTTCCAACAGTGGATGAAACAGGCAAAATGGGAGCATCTTTGAGGAAGGAATTTTCCACGAATTCATGCACTTCTTCTTCGGCCAGTTCCAATAGTTCCGCATCGATCAGATCGATTTTGGTGAGTACGATTATCCCGTGTTGAATCCCCAGCAGTTTCATGATCTCGAGGTGTTCGGAGGTTTGCGGCATAATGCTTTCGTCCGCAGCAATGATGAGAAGCACAAAATCGATGCCGCAGGCTCCAGCTACCATGGTCTTGATGAAATCCGCATGACCCGGCACATCCACGATTCCCACGCTGTTGCCGTCCGGCAGGTCGAGGTGAGAAAATCCCAGATTGATCGTGATGCCGCGTTCCTTTTCCTGCTTGTGCGTATCGCAGTCGTAGCCGGTAAGAGCCTTGATCAGAGTCGTTTTGCCGTGATCCACATGCCCGGCAGTTCCCATTATCAGGTGCTTTGTATTCATAAATTCTCCAATTCTGTTTTCAAGTTTGAAATTAGAAGATTTTCGTCAAGGACACAATGCGTGAAAAAATCTTTACACGAAGCAGCGGATTTTGTTTTTGGTCTAATCAGAGAGGATGGAACTGGTGTTTCAACTGGTCTTCAAAACCAGTAATGGGCAGCTAACACTGTCCACGGCAGGTTCGATTCCTGCCCTCTCGGCCATTTTTTATTGATTGCCGCAAAAGGCACAAAATGTTAGCAACGAACCTGCCTTCACTAAAGCTTCGCCAAGGCAGGCAAAAGCGAACAACTAATTCAACCCTGAAAAACACCGAGAAACACTGAGTTTTCGACCTCATCCGTCCTGTACCTAAATTCTATAAAACTTATTATAAGATTATTGTTTCATTTTCAAGATCGAATTTAGATGCGGGACACCTTTTCCTCTCGAGGAGAAGGAAGGGAATATTCTCCTTGCTTCTCTACGTTTTTCCTAGATAGGGAAATAGCAAAGGGTTGATCAACCCTTTTGTGCCACAATTACCTGATCTCTGCCGTTTTCTTTGGCATTATACAGCGCCGCATCGGCTGCCAGAATCACATCTTCTACTTCTGCGGCGTGATTGGGACAGAGAGCCACACCCATCGAGATCGTGACTTTGTGAGTTACGCCGCCATGTTTCACTTTCATTTCATCCCGCACTTTTCGACAGATATTTTCAGCTTTGGCAATGGCGCCTTCCAAAGTGGTTCGCACTAAAATAATGGCAAATTCTTCACCGCCGTAACGGCAGGCAATATCTTCCCCTCTGGTATTTATTCGCAGCAGTTTTCCTAATTCCCGCATCGTCGCAATCGTGTCCAAATGTGTCGTTGAATTTCTTGAAGAAATCCACATCGATCATGATGATGCCGACCGAATACTTATAACGTTTTATATTGGCAGCTTCTCTTTTCAGGCTTTCATCCAGGAAGCGGCGGTTGTATAGCCCCGTCAATCTGTCTTGAATCGATTGGAAGCGCAGCGATTCCTGCAGATGCAGATTTATCAGGGCCAGGGTGAGATGTTCGACGATGGTTACGGCCAGGCTTTGTTTCAGGGAAAGAAGGTGGTCTTCTTCTTCCGGATTCAGTTTCAGCGTCCAATCCTTGAACTTAATGAAGAGCAAGCCGATAATTTCCCCCTGCGACATCATGGGAACGCATAAACTGCCGTGCTTGGAAGATTCCGGAATATGAGTGCAAGGTAATTTGTCATCGCTTCCCTTGATCAAATACGGTTTCCCCAACCGGATAGACCAGCATTCATTCGGATAGAAAATAATCTGATCTTCATCTGATATATCTCCCCAGGAAACTACTGATTCCAAACGGGTATGCTCTTTATTGAAGATGAATAACTGCCCGTCATCATTGGGGAAGAAATCTTCAAAATACTGGCTGACTATCTTGTAGGTTTCCTTAAAATCACGGCTGACCTGGATCATTTCACTATTTAATTACGGCTAAACTTCAAAATAGAAATCAACATAAAGATAGCTATCAATTTGCTATTTTGCATAGTGCTGACCTAATGAACACTATACTTAATATCGGCTAAAATTATTGATCCTAATTCCAAAACACCTTAGTCTGCGAAAATGGATATAATACGTAATTGAGCGCTTTCTAAAGTCATTATTCTTGCCAGCTTTGTTGAACTCCAGATTTTTGCCTTTATGAAAGAAAATTTTATTGATCGGGAAAAATGAGCAACCATTTAGAACGCCAGCAACAATGGCTGGTATTTTTCGAGATGTTTCTGGCTTCCTTGCTGGCTAATTCACTTGCTCCGTTAGTTACTTCATACCAGGAACAGTTTCAGCTTTCCATGGCTCAAGCTTCTCTCTTCCCGGTCATTTCCACGCTCGGAGGTGTGATCGCCAATCTGCTGGGCACTTTCTTTATCGCTCATATCGGCCTGCGACGTTACAATTATATCTTTCTAATCCTAATGATTCTGACTTTTATTATTTTCTATTATGTACATTCAGTTCTGCTGCTATTCACGGCGCTCTTCATGTTTGGCTTCTCCATTGCCACAGGCATGGCAGTCACTTCGACCCTGCTCAGTCAGCTTCCCTTAAAATATCACAATTTTGGACTGTATCATGCTTTTTTCGGACTCGGCGGCATCATCACTCCCGGCCTGATCGGCTTGCTTTTGGCTAAAAATATTGATTATCACAACATCTATCTGCTATTCCTGGCTGTCACTGTCATCGCTGTTATCTTTCTGTGGAAAGCAAGACTTGTCCCCGATTACAAATTTGAAAAAACCGGTTTCATCGAATCACTTTCCATTATCAAATTGAGAGTGGTTTATCTCAGCCTGATCATCCTCATTCTTTATGCCGGCTGCGAAATGGGAATCGTGCTGTGGAGCGGCAACCTGTTCAGCCAAGCCTTTCATTTCAGCAAAGAATCCAGCGCTTTATTCCTGAGCGGCTTCTGGATCATTTTTACTTTGGGCAGAATATTTACCCATCAAATCGAAAAGTTCTGTGGTTTTTTCAAAACCCAATACGTTTTCATTTCACTGCTTTTGTTAGGATTAGCTCTTTTGCTCGGAGCAAGATGGCCATTGGCTTTTTTCCTGATCGCCTTAGGTATGGCTCCGATTTTCCCCCTCACCCAAAAATATGCCGTGAGTCACATTCCCAAACACCAGATCGGCATGTTCAGCGGGGTTTTATTCGGATTTCTGGGACTGGGAAATATGTTCATTCCCGGAGCGATGGGATTATTGGGTAATATTAATATTTATTATGCTTTCCTGCTGCCGATTTTTTTACTCAGTATCATTCTGATCGTCGTTTTCAAACTAAAAAAGACAGCAAGAAACGTGACCGAAAGCCTGGTGGGAGAAAAGCTTAAAACCTGATTCTCTCGCAGTCTCGTATTTCCTGAAATCCGTAATTTAAAGTCTAAAAAACGTACACCACCTGGATATTGAAGACGTCTTCCACAGCCTTTTCCGAACTAATTTGGTATTCAACTTTGATAAATCCGTTGGTTACCGGTTCACAATTAATTCCGGCAAAAGTGATATTTTCTGCAAATTTGGCAAAAGTATCGATGCCAATATATGGTTTGATCTTTCCTAATACAGGAAGTTGAAATCCGGGGGAATAATCTGCGAACAGGAATGCTCTTAAGTCTTCGGTTTGCTCCAATCCATCATCGATAATGCTGAATTGAGTGGAGAGATCAACCAGCTTCAACAGATTATACTGTGCATCAAATTCGTAATTCAATTTATCATTATCATGTTCAAAATCTTCCCACAGAATAGAAGACCCAAAAGAAAAATCTCCGATTTTATGTGAAATTCTCCCGCCAAGATCCATCAGTTTGGTAAAATCATGAACCCAATATGCTTTTGCTGTAAAATCACCCTTTTTCTGAATTAATTTCACCATGTAACTCGATGGTATATTAAGATGTTGGAGATTGTAAATTGAAATAGATTCAGCACCGCCGAACCCTGTGCTGCCACTTCAGCAGGAGCCTGATTTACCGGTTGAAGAAAAATCGTGGATCTGCTTTCCAACCAGCAAATTCAAATCTTTATAAACTGGGAAGCGCAACCAGGCTTGATCGATCTCAACTTTGGTATAATTCAAAGTTAAATTGGATACGCTTAAAGATAGGGCATAATTAGAAAAATCATTATTGCCCCAGCGCAAAGCCACGAAATTCAGCATCCAACCTTTTTCAACCGTCTGATTGGAATTGTCGTCATCGATCACGGAATATATGAAAGAAGCTTCATGTGCACTTATACTTGAAAAAAATACGAGTGTGATAATTGCGAAAAAAAGTATTTTCATTCTTTGGTTTCCTCTTTAGAAATTATTTTCAAGCCCTGTTCCTGCAGGAAAATATCAATCTGTTCTTCGGGATAAAATCCCACATGGCGATGGATTTCCACGCCTTTTTCATCCAGAAATACTTGCGTCGGGATCATCCTGACCTGATACTGGACAGCAATCTCATTTTCCTTTTTCACATCATGGAAGAACACTTCGATCTGATCGCCGTATTTCTCTCTGATGGAAACCAGAACTTCTTCCATCATCTGGCAGGGAATGCAGGTCGTGGAACCAAGTTCCAAAAATGTGATCTTAGGTTTTGCGACAGTGGTTGAATCCGGTTGAATTTCCTGCGCCAGACAGATAAGTGAGAATACTGAAATTATCATTAAGAATATTGTTTTTTTCATGTTCCATCCTTACGAAATCAGTTTGATAATGTCATTGGGATTCAGCACTTTTCCCACCGAGACCACTTCTTCGTCGATCACCAAAGCCGGTGTCATCATCACACCGTAATTGATGATTTTATTGAGGTCGGTGACCTTTTCCACGACAGCATCCGAGGATAATTCCTCAATTGCTTTTCTGGCATTTTCTTCCAATTTTTTGCACTTGGCACAGCCTGTGCCTAAAATTTTGATGATCATTTTTTCTCCTTTTTTTTACTTCTTTATCTTCTCATAATGAGAAGAATAACACAAGATTATAGTTTATCCTATCAACACAGAACCTATCAAAACAAAACCTAACAAAAAGAATATCACAGCCATCAAGACCTTCATCAACCCTACTCTTTTTTGCGCCCATTTTCCCATAGTTTGAGAAGATACTCCCCAAAAAACGAGAATAAATACGACGATCAAAGGCAGTATGAAAAGTAAATTGTAAATTACTAAATAAAAATAGGCCAGATTTCGGTAGTTCAGTAAATGACTCATATAGATCAGCGTTGGCAGATAAACTTGTCCGGTACAAAATAATTCCTGCAAAGACACTAAAAAACCAATAATAAAAGCACCTACGACAAAATGCTGAATTTTACTTCTGCTGCGGATCTCTTCATGGATCTTCTGTTTTATCTTTTTGGGAAGTTGTAAAACCATCTCAGCAGTTCGACCTTTTCTAAAAAGGTAATAATCGTATAAACTATAAACACCGAAAATTATGACGATTATGCCGGTGATCACGAAAATTATCTCTGTTATTACTGTGAGAAATTTCATGCGCTGAATTACTTCCAGAATATTCAATCCCAGCATTCCGATGAGAAAATATGTGGTAAAAACAGCAAATGTATATGAACATCCGATCAGCAAAACATCTCTTCCTTTTCTGCCTAATAAAGTAAGATATGAAACGAGGAAAATAATCGTTGCGAAAGCACAGGGATTTATCCCATCGATCAGGCCGGCAAAAATAATTGTGAAAACTCCGAACGATTTAAACCTGTCTGTGATAGATTTTTCCGACTTTTCTACAACAGACTCTGCTTTTTCCCAGGGAGAAATTTGTAAACTTGAAAAATCCGCCCGGATGATATCTTCAATGTTTCTAAACCTTGCCTTTTCTTCCATTAAGTACTCATTTCCTAAAAAAACCATTGGTGTAACGAGATGCTTATTTTCCGGAATTTGGTATTTTTTGCAAAGGGCTTCATTCAGATTCATGCCTTCTTGAGAAGCAATATTATACTCCCTGATTATGGTTTGCGGATATTTGCTCTTTATTTGTTTAAGATCATAATAGGTTCGATCGCAATGTTTACATCCTGTTTTGAAAAAATACGCTATATAAATAGGAGATCCATTAAGTTGAGTTTTGATTGTGTCTTCATCTTCGACCTGTTCAATCTCCTCGATTGTTTTCATATTTTCAATGAACGGTTCGCTATTTTTCTCTCCTGGAAGACTTTGAATTTTCTCAAGTTCATTTGATGAAACTTTATTTTCTTTTTGAGTTTCTTTTGGAATTTCTTGTTTTTTGAGAGTTTCATTATCTTTCGCTTTTAATGTTGGAAAATCACAACCGGTTTGAGCATATTCTTTGATAATGTTCTCTAATTCAGTTTTTGCCTCGACTCCGCCAACGACTTTATCGGCGATAAATATTTCAGGAACATTTTTGGATTCGCCAAATTGAGCTTCGAGGTTCATGAGAAGTGTAAAATTTTTATCGTCATTCATATCAAACAGCATATATTCCAAAAAGTACTTTTCTTCCAAATCCGGCAAAGTCGATTTTAGAAATTCGTGGCAATCTTCACATTCCTCCGAATAAAAAACATAAAATTTCACGGTTGGAATTTCTAAGGCATACGCTTGTATAAAAGAGACCGTCAAAATAAAAGCAGCTAATATAAATTGTAATTTGTTCACACTGTCCACCTTAAAATTATCTTTTCTTATCCATTTTTTCTATGCTCTCCAAATCAAATAAATTCCACCTAAGATCACCAGCACTCCGCATACTTTTTTCACGATCACAGCGCCTTTGGATCTTTCATTCCAATTCAGATATTTCTGCACGATTTCAGTGAATGTTCCAGCCAACACGATGACCGAGCAGTGCCCCACGCCGTAGAGTAAAACCAGCAAAGCGGCTAAGACAAACTGCGTGGAAGCTACTCTGAAGGCAACCGTCAGCACCGGAGCCATGTAGGCAAAAGTGCAGGGACCGAGCGCGATGCCGAAAAGCAATCCCAAAATAAAAGCAGCTAACAGACCTTTTTTTTTGAAACCGGGCTGCCCGATATTACCAATGAACGGTATTGGAAATACGCCGAAAAGATGCAATCCGACGACAAAAAAGATGATTGCCACGAAGTAATTCCCAAATTTTCCCACATCGCCCAGCATGCGTCCCAGAGCTGCTGTAAAAACTCCTACCAATCCGATGGTGACAAGAATTCCTACCGAGAATAAGAGCGAAATCGTAAACGCACGCTTGGTAGAAATCTTGCCCTGATCATTCACAAAACCGACAATGAGCGGGATACTGGACAGGTGGCAGGGACTGAGCAGAATGCTGAGTATTCCCCAAACGAAGGAAGCACCCAGAGAAATGAGCAGCGACCCTTCCATTGCTTGGCTAGCCCAAATAAAAAGCGATTCAATCATAACTCTGCTCCAGTTTCTTTCAGTTTACTCATGATATCTTCTTTGGAAAAGAATCCTTCATGCTGCCAATACTGTTTGCCATTCTGATCGAAAAAGATCTGAGTGGGAATGACCCGCACCTGATATTCGTTGGCAATGTCGCGGTAATCAGCGAGTTGCAGCAACAGAATATTCGCTTTTCCCTTCAATTCTGTTTCCAATTCTTCAAAGATAGGCATCATCATTTTACAGGGAACACAAGTACTGGAACCAAGATCAAGCACGGTGGGCAAACCGTTTCCCAGAACTTTTGTTAAAGGATTTTCCGGTCGGTCAGCTATCTGTTCCGCGATCCATTTTTCATTAAGGACGATAATAGCAGTATTTTTTAATACCTTGATATAAGCTTCGATCAACTCGCGCTGTTTCTGCTGAACCAGATAACTGCGGATGTCGTTTTTCACTTGCTCGAAGGTTGCTTCCTGCATTTGTCCTTTGTTTTCCTTATAAAATTGTTCCATTTCTGCTTCCGGAATTTCTATATCGCTGCCTAATTCACCAAAAAGCCGCTGAATGGCAGCATCTTCTTCTACCTGACTGTTGTCTCCCGCCTTAAGGTATCCCTTTTCGACAACTTTTTGGATCAGTACTTCTTTGGTTATAAGCTGATCGAGATAATCGTCGTTGTTGTTTTTAAACATATCCTTGTATTGCTCGGGCAGATTTTTAAAATTCTCATCGAAATACGCTTTAGTTATTTCTTCGCCGTTTACCAGAGCCAGAACATCTTTTTCAACTTTAGGCTGGGAAGTTTGTACAGGTTTTTCTGTTTGGAAAGGAACTACTTTTGGTTCAGCATTTTTTTCAGCTACAGGTTGTTTTCCCAGCAGTTCATTTTGCTGTTGGGAAGGCTCTGTTTTCATTTCTGGTAAAAGGCCTTTTCCCAAATCATCTCCAACTACCAGTATTGTATCACAAATTTCTCCTTCCTGAGGAGTTTCCAATTTTTCTGTTTTGTTCTTCTGAATAAATACAATTGCGACTACAATTATAAGGGCTACTACGATCATTATTTTGCTGATGTTATTCATACTTTAAACTCCTTTTGAACTTACATTGCGGAATGAGCTTATCCTCTTCAATTTATTTATCAAGATGCCATTTCTCAACATGAACAGCAACACCCCTTATCTTTTCCAGATGATGTTTTACTTGCTTTTGTTTCCTTTTTTTCTGTTGATTGCTTCTCCAAAGATGCTTCCTGATTATTCTCATCAATTTCTTCCAACTCTAGAGAACAACAATTGGGCTTTCCTCCAAACATCTTTTTGAAGAAACCTTTTTTCTTTTTTTCAGCCATTTTTTACCTCCCTGGTAATCATGAGATTATAGAAAATAATTAAAGACAAAGCCGGTGATCACGGCAGTGAAGAATATAACCAGCACAACAGCCATAACCAGTTTCTTTTTGAAAATACTCGCCAACATTGTCATTTCCGGAATAGCCATACCAGCTCCGCCAATAATAAGTGCAATCACAGCCCCCAAGCTCATGCCCTTTTGTGTAAGCGCTAATCCTATCGGGATAGCTGTTTCGGCACGAATGTAGAGCGGAATGCCGATGATCGCTGCAATAGGTATGGCAAAGGGGTTATGATTCCCAGCAATTCGAGTGATGAATTCTTGTGGTATATATCCATAAATAATTGATCCTATACTTACTCCAATAATGAGAAATATGAATACTACTTTGAAATCTGACAAGGCAGAGCGGAATGATGCTTGCAGCTTCTTACCGAAAGGACCTGATTGAATGGATGCGGAATGGCTGTTGTCATTCTTTACCCGAACACGTTTCACATACCGTGCCCCACCTGTTTTTTCGAGAACAATGCCAAAAACGACTGAGGCAAAAAAAGTTACGATAAAGTACAACAGGCAGGCTTTCAATCCAACCATAGTCGCGATCATGCCTAGTATAATTGGGTTCAGAATTGGTGATGAGATCACAAATGACATAACAGCTCCGAAAGGAGCTCCCGCAGTGAGAAAACCAAGCGTCATGGGTATTGTGGAACAAGCGCAAAATGGAGTTAATGCGCCGATGAGAGCACCTATCACATTCCCTGCTATTCCGCGTTTTGAAAGCCATCGCTTTAACTTTGCAGGAGGAATGTATGACACTATCAGGGTTACAATAGTACTGATTAGCAGAAATAAAACCGTTAATTCAAGGAAAATAATCAGAAAATACCGGAGAGTATCCGTTAGGTTATTCACTACATACTTCCTTATTTACCTATAGACCGCTCCGAAAATCACACCTGTAATGGTAGCCATCACCACAACCAACGAAACAAATACGACTGTTTTCTTCGTTCCCATCACAGTGCGGATCACCAGCATATTCGGCAGCGACAGCGCCGGGCCAGCCAGCAGCAAAGCCAGGGCCGGACCTTTCCCCATGCCGTTTCCCATCAAACCCTGCAGGATCGGAACTTCGGTGAGAGTAGCAAAATACATGAATGCTCCCACGATGGAAGAGCAGAAATTAGCCCAGATTGAATTTCCGCCCACTAATTTCGAAATCCACTCGGAAGGTATTAATCCTTCATGTCCCGGACGGGCTAAAAGCAAACCTGCTACGACTACTCCAAAGAAGAGCAAAGGCAAAATTTGTTTGGCAAATTCCCAGGTGGAACTGAACCATTCACCCACTTCTCCTTCATCTTTGCTGGTAAAATAAGAAAGTCCGATCACACCAACCACAAAGGTGATCATCGGATTCCAACCGGATGCGAATCCGGTAATGATCACAGCGATTGCAGTTACTGCCATTTTCCATAATTTCATTTTATAGATCGTTACCAGGATAATTCCCAATGCAACGGAAAACACAGAAGTGATGATCCATTTGACGCTGTAAATTGCGTTCCAAACTCCTGATTCGGTGGCTGGTTTTGCCCAGTTGGCAAAGATGAGGATGAAGATCATGGATGCAAAAAAAATCAGGTTTTGCCAGAAAGGACGCTCTACTTCCACTTCCGGCATCAACATCTGCTGCTGTACTTTGGCCTGTTCGTCTTTGCGGAAAACAAATCCCATGATCAGCCCTATGACGATACTGAAAACGATCGCTCCCACAGCTCTGGCTATTCCCATTTCCATTCCCAGAATGCGTGCCGTCAGGATGATCGCCAAGATGTTGATCGCCGGACCGGAATACAAGAATGCTGTAGCCGGACCGATGCCGGCACCGCGCTTATAAATTCCACTGAAAAGCGGCAAAATGGTGCAGGAACACACAGCCAGAATCGCTCCCGAAACTGAAGCGACCGAATAGGCCACAACTCGTTTTGCTCGCGCTCCCAGATATTTCATCACAGCATCTTTGGAAATGAAAACTCCAATCGCTCCGGCGATGAATAAGGCAGGTATCAGACATAAAATCACATGCAGGCGGGCGTATTCCTGCAATAGATAAAACGATTCCATCACTGCATTTTGAAAACGAGCGGCATTTACCGGTAAATGGTAGGCAACCAGAAAGATCACCACCATCAACAGCAGGATTTTAATTTCATTTTTCCAATTCATAAAAAATTCCTTTTTATCTTTTACTCATGCTGCTTCATCCTTCCAGGTTGAACCACGCGATAAAAAACACCTTCCTGGTGAGAATATTATCTCGTCAGTAAAACCGAAGTTTTGTTGTAAATCCTCATTCCCAGAGGGCTTTGGGAACGAGAGTATTGAATCGTAAATTTTGCTTAATGCGCTCATTTACTTATAAAAAACCATTTTTGGGTCTTCAAGCAGATTCTAACTAAAAACAGCATTAGCGGTACTTCAATCAAAACCCCAACCACCGTAGCGAGTGATGCACCTGATGACAGACCAAAAAGCATCGTCGAGGTTGCAATGGCTACTTCAAAATGATTTGAAGCTCCGATCATAGCAGCAGGAGCAGCATTTTCATAAGATAGTTTCAGAAATTTCGCAGCGATAAATCCGATAGTGAAAATTAGTATCGTTTGAAGGAATAAAGGAATTGCAATCCAGAGAATGGTCAAAGGATTTTGAAGAATGACTTCACCCTTAAAAGAGAAAAGTAGAATTAAGGTGATTAGTAAGGCAATAATCGAGACAGTTCCAAGATGTGGTAAGAATATTTTCTGAAAATAATCCAATCCCTTTTGGGCGATTATCCATTTCCGGGTGAAATATCCGGCAATTAGAGGTAATCCAACATAAATCAGAACAGATAATAAGATAGTTTGCCAAGGTATGGGCATATCGTTTTCACCCAGCAGAAAACCTCCTAAGGGAGCATACAAGATTAGCATCGTTAAAGAATTGATGGCCACCATCACCAGAGTGTGTCCCATATTGCCTTTGGAAAGCCAGCTCCAGACAAGAACCATAGCAGTACAAGGTGCGATTCCTAAAAGAATAGCACCGGAAATGTAACTTTTATACAATTCCACTTCCTGACCGGTTTTTACAATCTCTGTTCCTGGAATCAAACCCCATTTGTAAAACAGGGTAAGAAAAAAAGTAGCAATAAAGAACATCGTAAAAGGCTTTATAAGCCAATTGATAATCAAAGTAAGAATAACAGGTTTGGGTGTTTTTCCGGCTTTGATCACTTCTCTAAAATCGATCTTCACCATAATCGGATACATCATAAAGAATAAGCAGATCGCGATAGGAATTGAGACCTGATAAAATGAGAAACCATCCAGCATTGAAGCAACCTGGGGAGCTAATTTACCAAGCACAATTCCTGCACCAATGCAAAGAATAACCCATAATGAGAGATATTTTTCAAAAACATTCATCTCTCGGCTACTCGCTTTTAACCTTGAGTTATTGGTTTGATTCATTTCCACTCCTTGTTTTTTTTACATTGCATTCATTTTATTTTTGTTGCTGTCGATCACATTAGTTAAGCAGCCAAACATTGCTAGTACACAACGGCATTGCAATTTGTAGTACACACAATTACCGCGTTTTTCATCCAGAATAATGCCGGCGTTCTTCAGGATCGTCAGGTGTTTGGAAACAGTCGAAATATCAGCTCCGACCAGTTCGGTGAGTTCTTTCACGCAATATTCCTGTTCATCCAGTTTGTGGATAATATACAATCGTGTGGCATGTGCCAGAGCTTTGCTGATGCGCGCCAGTTCTTCATATTTTCTTTTATCCAGATTAGTCATCAAGACCTCCATTTTTGTGAGAAATCATTTCACTTCCCACAAGTCATTGCCTATTTGGTCAAATCGCCAAATAGTGTCAAGAATATTGTTGTTATTCGTTCATTTTTTTTATTCGTGGATTATTTTCTAAGTTTGTAATTAGTGATTATTTTTTTCTCTTCTTGATATCAAAACTACTGAAATATTTTAATTTATTACAGATTACATTAAAAGTATGTATTTACAGCAAATTCAAACTGATCAATAAACATTCTCTTAAAATTTGATATATTATTCTGCTCATAAAATAATAACATAGTTTTTTTATAATCTACAGAATCAACCGTCCGGAAAGACAAAGGACAATGATTTTCACTTATCAAGATTGCGTTACTTACAATTCTTGCAGTTCTTTTATTTCCATCCATAAATGGTTGGATATAGGATATAAGAGTTAGAGCTAATAAAGTTTTTTCAAATATATTTTCTTTACTATTAATTAATTCACAAGTCATATTTAATGCTTCTGAAATCTGAAATTCATTATCTAGAGGACGATAATTTGTTCCAGAGATACCAACTCTTCTTTTTCTCAAATTTCTATCAATATTAAGTTCTTTTATTAGTATGCTATGAATGTCTTCAATTTTTGATATAGAGATAGGGTTTAAATAATTAGGATTAGCAATAATGAAATCAAGAGCATCTTTATGATTCAATAACATGATTGCTTCTTCTTTTGTCTTACCTGCAGCGGTTTCTTTTTCTTTTAATAATCTTTCTGTCTCTAATAGAGAATATGTGTTACCTTCAATTTGTGATGATTTCCAGCTCAAATCAATTGCTAATCTCTCAAGTTCTTTTCTATATTCATTTTCAGTTAAATGGGATATATTTTTTGTATATTTTTTTTGAAGTTCTTTAAGTTTCATCAATTCACTTGCTGTGAATACGCTATGGTTGTTTAGTACATCAGTGATGATTTGGAAATTGAATTCTTGCTTTATTTCTCTTTCATCAATTTCTTTTTCATAATATTTCTGAACATCAATTGGTTGAATAAGCTCATACATTGGAGAAATAAGATATTTTGTTCCTTTTCCTCTCCCTTTTATTTCTATGAAATTCTTTGAAATCAGATTTGTCAAAATTCTCTTTAATGTTGCATAGCTGACTGGTAGAGAAATCCCGTCAAAAATCTCTTTTGAAGAAAGTTCTCCTTTTGTTTTTATGAATTCAATAATATCATATTCTCTAGTCATTAACATTTGCAAACTCCTTTTAAAGCTCAAACAATCACTCTTTTCAGCTCAGATATTAAGTATTTTGAGCCATTTCTATTTCTCGAATGAGCTACAAAATCAACAAAATTAATAATATATTTTTCGTCAATATATTACAATCAACATACTTGTATATATAAATTGCTTAATAAATTTCCCGAAGAAGAGTAGAAAGAAAAAATGAGGTTAGATCGATAAATAAAGATTTTTGTTTAGGGTTAGGTAATCAGTGATTATTGATTTGAGATCGGAAATATTGATATTTATTTTAATATTATCCGCAATTCTGTTGGGATAAACTAACATTATGTTCTAAATTGCCAGTTAATGTTAGATAATAACAACATAAGCCAGCAATTAAATATAAGTTGACAGATTTTCTATTATAATGTTTGTAGATGCCAGCATTAAATACTTAAAGGAGGCTTTATGATGGCTAATACCAACATTGATTGGGTTGCCATGAGCGATAAAGCTATTATCACAGCCATTGGTCAACATCTAAAACAACACCGCTTAGATCAAAACAAAACGCAGGCTCAAGTAGCTCTCGCTGCCGGGATCAATAGATGGACTTTAAGCAATATTGAAAATGGTAATGCGGTAACCATGGCTTCATTGATTCAAATATTAAGAGCTCTCGATTTATTGAGTATATTGAATATCTTCAAAATCGAGAAAAAGCTAAGTCCTTTGCAGCTGGCGCAAGCAGATAAACAAAAAAGGCAGCGAGCCAGAAATGTAAAAAACAACAATACAGCTCAAAGTGAATGGTAAATATGAATACAGCATATATTAACATCTGGGGGCAAATAGTAGGCGCAATTGCCTGGGATGAAACTGAAAGTATAGCCCATTTTGAATATGATCCGGAATTTATAAGGACAGGAATTGAGTTATCTCCAATAAAAATGCCTGCCAGTAATAAAATATATTCATTCATAGAAAACAGAACTTCAAGAAATAATGAATATGACACATTCAAGGGATTACCGGGATTACTGGCAGATATGCTGCCGGACAGGTATGGTAATCAGCTTATTAATTACTGGTTGGCGCAAAATGGGCGTCCTCTGAACAGCTTGAATCCAGTGGAACAATTGTGTTTTATTGGAACCAGAGGGATGGGTGCATTGGAGTTTGAACCTGCTCAATTTAAAACAAACAAATACACCTTCCAGGTTGTACTCGACAGTCTCGTTGCAATAGCTAAAAAAATGCTGCAAAAAAGAGAGGTTTTTAAAACCAACATAAAAGAAGATGAAAAAGCGGCCATGAGGGAGATATTAAAAATCGGCACATCGGCAGGTGGAGCCAGACCAAAAGCAATAATTGCCTATAACAAAAAAACCGGAGAAGTAAGATCCGGACAAACAATAGCTCCCAAAGGATTTGATCATTGGCTGATAAAATTGGATGGAGTTAGTGATACACAGTTTGGAGAGAGTAGAGGATATGGCCGAGTTGAGATGGCTTATTATAAGATGGCAAGAGATTGCGGAATCGAGATGATGGAATCTCAATTATTAGAAGAAAATGATCGAGCGCACTTCATGACCAGGCGATTTGACAGAGAAGGAAGTGACCAGAAACACCACATTCAAACATTCTGCGCCCTGCAGCATTATGATTTTAATGATATTAACAGTTTCAGCTACGAACAACTATTTCAAACCATGCGCCTGCTCCGTTTACCCTATCCACAGGCAGAACAAATGTTTCGCAGAATGGTTTTTAATGTACTCGCAAAAAATTGCGACGATCATACCAAAAATTTTGCTTTTCGGTTGAAAAAAAATAACGCTTGGGAATTGGCTCCAGCTTATGATATGTGTTATGCTTTCAGTCCAACCAGTATTTGGGTAAGTCAACATTCTTTAAGCATAAATGGTAAAAGAAAAAATATTACCAGGAATGATCTCTTGGAAATTGCTAGATCAATGAACATAAAAAAAGCCGATACTATCATAGATCATATTAATGATAAAGTATCTTGTTGGAATGATTATGCGCAGGAACAGAAAGTCAATCCTCAGTTGCGGGATTTGATTTTTTCAACATTGGCAGTTTTTAAGAAATAATGGGAGCGTTAATTTAACTGTGTCTGTGAAGTTAGATAATGTTAATTGAAAGATGCCTTTTCAAAGTTAATTCTCTCGACTCTTAAGATATTTCTTGCATCTACTTTCCGAATTTTCAAATTTGGAAAATGCAAAAAGAAAATAAGGAAGGAGTAAGTTTATGCTGTTGAAATTATTAGATTGGATTCGCATGATCGCTGTGGCAATCGCCTTTTATTTCGGTTATCAGATTGGTTTCAAAAATGGTTACGATCCAGTTGCTCAGTTGCATTTCATGATTCCCATTATAATTGTCGCAATTGCTGGCATATCAGGATTTGAAGGACTTTGTTTTGGTAAAAAATCTGCAGAATTGAAGGGTTTTGAAGCCGGTAGCAATTATCAGAAACAGTCGGCCATTGCCTTGCTTTCCTATGCGGTAATTGCACTAATCGTCTATTTTGTAAACTGGGGTATCAAAGCGGAGCTGACTATTCTTTTCACTTTCATATTTTTCTTTTTCTTCTCAGGCATCAATCACGGTTTGGAAGCGATCAAACACAAAAACTACAAATGGCAAAACATCAACCGTCCTTTTATCACTTTGCTGCTGATCGCCGGAATGATCTATCCTGTGATAAAGGCACTGCAGAATCTAAAATAATTATTGGAATGTCTTAGTTAAAGGTAGTAAATATAAAAAATAAATAGTACCAGAAATCGGGTACGTATTTAGTACCCAGAGGAGGGGTACATGATTCAGGTAAAAATCAGCATAAGCAATGATCTGAATGATTTTGCCAATAACTTCAAATCATTGGGATTCAAGAGCAAGAGTTCGCTGTTCAGGAAAGCGCTGGAAATTTTAATTTCTGAGTATAAAAAAACACAATTAGATAAGTCGGCAGAATTATATTCTGAAATTTATTCAACAGATCTTGAACTGCGGGAACTTACTGAGTCAGCAGTAAGTGATTGGCCAGAATGAGAAAAGCAATCAAATTCTGGACTGCAGGTGATTTAATCGATGAGACCTCTGAAAAGGTCTTTTCCAATGATTCATTCAAGAAACCTTGAGAGAAGCCCTTTCAAGGTTAATTGACTAAAACCTGATCCCCGCTCCCACCGAAAACTGATTATGTCCGTAATCTTTTTCAGAGAGTTTGCTGCTGATAAAGGCCGTTTTGATTTGAAAAATTTTATAGTTGAATTCCAATCCGCAGGTTAAGAAATAAAGATCATGAGCTAATCGGTCAGACCAGTAGTAATATAATTGATCTTGATATTCAAAAATATAATCCAAGTCGCGATTATTCAAAAATGACTGCACACCAAAACGTAAGGTAACCGGTTCCAACCTAAATTCACATCCCAAAGCAAAATTTGTTTTATCAAGCAGTTGATCGTATTTTCCTGTATCTTCATAGATAAAATCTGCCAGCAGGTTTAGAGGAATTTTTCGTTTTTTTGGAAAACAGATGTACCATTTTAAACGGCCATTAGTGTACCAATTTTAATTTCCATTTACAGTCTATAGCATCACGATGTTTATCATCCGTTCACTTATGTTAACCATATTGCTCCAGCCTTGTTGCTGTCCGCCTTACTGCTGGCAGATTCGGTTGATAAGCCAGAGGCTTATTAATCTCACGATTAATCCTCAACAGCAATCGTTGTCCCGAAAGCTTTGCACCCTGAAATTACGTTCAACGCACATTTCGGTAGGCCCCAATACAGTCATTCTTCCTTACGGGGTAAACTACTGGTTGTGAAAAACCAGGTGTTGATAGGGGTTCGTTAACCACTATAACACAATTAGTTAGACATCTTACTTGTCGCACGACACGCCTGTTATGAGAAAAGTTTCACTAATCTTTGAACAACTTAGTAAAAAGCAATTCTTCTAAACTTCTTCTACTGTCGATTACACAAAGTACATAGATAACATTATCTTTTAGAGTGTAAATAATTCTCCAGACTTCTACAATTAGTTCTCGATAGTTTGATAAATTATAGCGTTCTAGTTCTGGAATAGTTCGACCAAGATTTGGAAATTCAGCTAATTTTAGTGATTCAGCTTTAATTTTGTTAAATTTCCGTTTGGCTTGCATCAAACTGTCCATTTTAATGAATTCAATGATTTCTTTTAAGTCAGATTGAGCATTTAATGTCCAAAATACGTTAAACTTCTTCATACAGAACCTACTTTAGAATTTCATTTTCAATCTCGTTGAAAAATTCAGTTTGCTTTTTTACTTCACCTTTCTTAATTTGCTTTTCCCCAATCGATAGCATTTTTAAAAAGTTCAAAATTTCTTTTAAAGATTCATAACTTTCTGTATCAACAATTACGGCTTTAGCTTCTCCATTTTGAGTAACATATAATGGCTCTTTTGTTGAATTTACTTGTAAAAGTATTTCAGCAGCATGAGCTTTAACATACGAAATTGGTTTGATATCTCTGTTTGCTTTCATTTTTTCCTCCTGACTAAATACAGGTCTTTTTTCGGTCTTTTATGTCAAGAAACTTTTCTCATAACCTTGAAAAAGGGGGTTTTACCCTAATTTTTACTTATTCAAGTCAAATCAGTTCAAGCAACCCCAGGTAGTATCATAAAGGGGGATTTTCAGAAGTTGGATCATTGTTTCTGAAAGCAGGGAAAATAATTGCCTAACATGTTGTTGATTTTCATACATTGTTAGGCAAAATGCTTGACAATTAATGCCTAACATTAATTTTATATTTCAAGTTTTGTTAGGCAGGTTGAAATGAGCATTTTAAAAGATATTTTAAAGGATGAAAAAGAGCGGCTGAGTATTCTTCAGGTACAATTAGAAAATCAGATTGCAGTTTTAGCAAAAGGTTCGCTTTCAAAGAAAAAAAGGGGTGAACATTGGTATTTTTATCTTGCTTATCGTGAAGGTGCAAGAGTTATTTTTAAATATGTTGGCAAAGAAAATTCACTACAAGTGAATTCTCTCAATGAAGAAATTCGTAAAAGAAAAAAGCTGGAGTTAAAATTACAGAACATTAAAAATGATTTAAAGGATATCGTTCGAGGTTTGGGTGAGAGACAATAAAGCTCTATTTCATCAAATGTTGCCTGAATTTCATGATTATGGTATTTTGGATAATGTGATATTAATTGGCAGTTGGGTGCTGCCTGTTTATCGTCACTATTTTTCCAATTCTCCTGAGATTCCAATATTGAGAACAATGGATGTTGATTTCCTAATTCCCAATCGACCAAAAATTCATATTAAGGTCGATATTCCAAAAATATTAAAAAAGTTTGAATTTGAGGAGCAGTTTTCTTTATTAGGAAATTACTCAAAATTTGTTCATCCTGAGCTTGAGATTGAGTTTCTAATTCCTGAAATAGGCCGCAGTAAAAAAATAAATCCGTTCTGATAAAAGAGCTTAATGTAACCGCTCAACCACTACGTTATCTGTATTTTATACAGAATTATATTTTAGAAGTAAATTATCATAATATTTTAATTCGTGTTCCTGAACCGGCTGTATTTACTCTACTAAAATTCCTGTTGTCGATTACGAGGAAAAACGAGGGAAAAATTAATAAAGATTTAAAGACTGCAGTTGAACTCAGTGATTTTCTTCTTACTCAGCCAGAACAAACAAAAAAGTTGAAAAATATATTTGCTGAAATGCCCGAACCATGGAAGAAAAAAATATATTTAATTGTGAAAAATAATCATCCGGATTTTATTAAGATTTTAGATAACTGAGTTTACTCTAATCTTATTTTCTACTTAACTATGCGAATAGACTTTATCAACCCGTTTATTTCAAAAGGATCATCTTTTTCACGCTGGTATATCTGCCGCCTTCAGCAGCATCAACATTCAGCCGGTAATAGTAAATCCCGCTGGCTAATGATTTTCCTGCTTCATTCTCTCCATTCCAGACAACAGAATGCTGACCCGTTTCTAGCTGACCTCTGATCAGCTGTTTTATTTTCTGACCTTTTGTATTGTAGATGCTCAGATCGACCGCTCCGCTGTTTTCTTCAGAGAGTTGGAATGAGATCGTAGTACTGGGATTGAAAGGATTGGGAAAATTTCGTAAAGAAATTTCAGGGTTGATCAGCGGATTTTCAGCACTAGAGAAACCTGATTTCAATTGAGCTGCCTGTAAAATTTCTTGATTGCTCCAGTCTTGTACTATTGCCACAGCATGCAGGTCTTCCAAAAACCAGTCTCCCTGCATCTCAAATGATAAATCGGCAGTATAGGTTCCCGTCTCTCCCACCGCTGTCAGATCAAAATCTTCCTCTGCAGATTTTGCCACAACCAGGTAATACCAGGGATTACTTGTGCTGTATTCCACCCAATTCGTGATAACGAAAAATATCTTGTTACTGACTGCTGTAATGTTCCCGGTAACTTCTACATTCGCTGTGATCGTGAAGGAGTCGGTTCGATTATGCTCAAATTGCAGTTCGATCTCCAGAGGACTGGGAATATCGATTTGATTGTAATAAGCTTGTTCATAGTTGACTGTGCTGCAATCCCAGGCTTCGAAATATTGTGTTCCCCCGAATACGGCTGTGGGATAAATCGTGAACTCATAAAAATCCTCAAATCGAGGAATGGCACCGGGAGAAAGTTCTTCCACCCAGGTGCTCCAAACCAGCGGGATGAAGAATTCCGTGGTTTGCGTCATATAATTCAATGCACTCCGTGCAAGTCCGTCCACACCTCAGCAACCCGGGTCGATGGAAAAAACTTCACCGGTCACGAATCTCTGGGAAGCAAACATCTGCACCGAGAGAATAATCAGCAAAAATATCAATATCTTATTCATTCAAGACTCCTTACAAAAATATCCTGAATTGAATATAAATGCAAAATCTATTCCGGCAAATACAATTATATTTTCACATTAAATTCCAAAATAAAAAAAACTCTTCCAAAACAAAATTGACAGAATATTTGGCAGGATTTTTTTGTATGTGTTTTGAGGAAGGAAGGAAATATGCAAAGATTGGTGTTATTGATTTTAGTTTCGACGGTCATCTTCGCCTGCACCAAACCAGTGCCCGGGTTCGATGAAGCCAAGGCTTTCGAACTTCTGGTAGTGCAATGTGAGATTGGCCCCCGCTTCCCCGGCTCGGAGGAGATCGAACTTTGCAGAAACCTGATCATCAATGAACTTAGCAAGCACAATGCACAGATCGAAGAGCAGCATTTCAGCGCTATTGTACAGGGAAAGGAGATCGAAGGTGTAAACATTATAGCCAGCTACTATCCTCGCATGAGCCGCAGAATTTTGTTGGCAGCGCATTACGACACCAGGCCCTGGGCAGATAAAGAAAGCGATCCCGCACTGCACAACTCGCCCATACTTGGTGCCAATGATGCCGCCTCCGGAGTAGCAGTGCTGCTGGAATTAGCTGCGGTCATCGATCGCCAGGAACCGGCTCAATACGGCATCGACCTGATATTTTTCGATCTGGAAGATATGGGAGAATATGACAATAATGAATCCTGGTGTCTGGGATCGCAATATTTTGCCGATCATTACCATAAGAAACTTCCGGAAAAAGCCATCGTGCTCGACATGATCGGAGATGCTGATCTGCAGATCGATATGGAATATCTTTCTTACCACAATTCACCGGAATTGGTGAACGAAGTTTGGAATATAGCCAAAGAGCTTGGTTTTAGCGAATTTCAGCCCCGCATCACCAAAAGAATTTTCGATGATCATATTCCCTTGATCACTGCCGGTTTTGAGGCGGTAGATATCATCGATTTTGAATATCCTGCCTGGCATACTCTGCAGGATACTCCTGATAAATGTTCCGCTCATTCTTTATATGTTGTCGGTCAGACTTTGTTGAATCTGATTTACCGGGAAAAATGAAAAAAATATTGAGTAATCTGATCACGGAAAATGAGCAAAAGGTTCTGCTCTTCCTGATCGTTTTTGCTTTCATCGGATTGGCCGCCAAATATACCTTTTTGAATGCTCAGAATGAAGACACACCGGCAGACAGCTTGAATTTCGCACAAGATTATGCCATAAAATACGATTTGAACATGGCTACCAAAGAAGAATTGATCACGATCCCGGGTATTGGCGAGAAACGAGCTTTGGATATCCTGACTTATCGTGCTGAAAATGGCTTCCGGAATAAACAGGATTTGCTGAAAGTTAAAGGCATCGGCACATTCATTTATAATAAAATTGCCTGTTATTTTGCAGATTTTGGCGATTCAGCTCAAGTCAAATATGAAGCTTCAAAAATAACCGAAGCAAATCAATTCGATTTAATCAACATCAATACGGCAAATGCGGATGAATTGACAAAATTGCAAGGAATCGGGCCTGCCAAAGCTGAAAAGATCATCGCCTTGCGGCAGGAATTAGGCGGATTTTCCAGCAAAGAAGAACTTTTAAAGATCAAAGGGATCGGTCCCAAAACTTTAGATAAATTCAAAGATCAGATCATCTTAGGAGATAGATAATGCCAGATCAGATAAATCCTACCATTACGCTTGCCGAACTTTACGAAGAACAGAACCAGTTGATCGATGCCCTGCTGATCTACCAGAAGATCAAGAGCCGCAATCCTTCCGAGAAACTGGAGCAGAAGATCGAAGTTTTGAAAAAAAAGATCTTTGCTAAAAATCCTGAAAACTATAATCCGATCATTGATAAGATCTTCTCACCCGAAGATAAAACGCGTTTCAAGATTTTATCTCACACTCAATATCAGGCCTTCCTGAAATCTCAAAAGATTTCGGTCGAAGATGACCTGCCCCCCCTGGGAAAAAATCAAGCGCAAATCAGATTACCCGAGGACAAGATAATCGATCAATTCATCGGGAAAACAGCCATTACCGAACTTGAAACCGAACACAGAGAAACAGAGGAAATGCCTGAACCTGAAACTTTTGGTTCTCAGCTTCCCTACATCGATGATGAGGAACTGGAAAAAATAAAATCTGCCGAAAAAGATGATAAATTAGTACAATCCCAAGCAGAGCAAATCCGGAAAGAAGAAAAAAGAGATTTCCTGTATGACGCCGATGACAGGGACGGCCACTCCCGTGATGATTTTTTCACGACACCGTTTGAGGTTATCCAGGAGAAATCTGAACACAAAGTTGATCTTTCCGCTGAGGAAAAAAAAGATAAACTAACTGAACCGGAAGCGGAAGAAACAGTGGAAATCCCCGAAATTTCAGAGGAGAAACCCGGCAAACCAGCTGAAGTAGAAAGTGAATTTGCCGCAGATTTATCTTACGCGGAAGCAATTATATCTGAAGAAGAAATTCATCCGGCAGAACTGCAGACTGGTGAAGTAGCGGAAGAAGCCAAAATAGAAGAAATTAATTTTCCGGCGAATGAAGAAATTGCTGATCTAATGGGACTCAAAACTGAGCAAGTGTTGTTGCCCGAAGACGTGTTCGATCTTAAAAATGTTGAACTGGAAGAACTAACCGAAAATCCTGAAGAACCTGAACCTGTCGAAGCCGAAGCTGAAGTAGAGGTAGTTCCGGCAGAACCTCTTGTAGAAGATAAAAGCCTGGAAGAATTGGAAGCAGAATTAAAAGCAGAATTCCATAGACAGAGACTGGCAGCTGAAAAAGCGCTGGAACTCGAAGAAAAGCAGGAAATCGCAGCTGAGGTTGATAGTTTTGAGGAAACCAAAGAACCGTTGGAAGATTTGGAATCTGAACTTAAAGCTGAATTCCAGAAACAGAGAAGGGCTGCCGAAAAAGCTTTGGACAACGAAGAAGATAGAGAAAATCCAGCGGATGATGAAATTTTTACAGTAAGAGAAGAACTGCTGGCAGATTTGGCAGAACCTGAAAGTGAAGCTGAAAAAATCGAGCCGGCAGCTTTCCAGGAAGACAAAATTACTCCCGCAGCCTTAGAAGATATTCTTAAGTCCAACCAGAGCACTTTTGAAGATTCATACGAACCTGAACCTGAAATCGAACCACAGTTTGCAGAGATAGCAGAAGTTGAAGAACCGGATGCAGGTTATTCCCAGGAATTAATGGATGATTTGAAAGATCTCGAGCCGGAAAATCAAGAAATGCATCCTTCTGAACCTGTTATCGAAGAAACGCAGTCCGAGAAATCCTTCACTGATTTAGGTGTCGAAATAGAAGAAGAAAGCAAAGCCGAGATCATATCCCAGGAGCAAACAGTGGAAGATGATCTGAGCTACGAGGATATGAAAAATATTGAGCCAATTGCAGTAAAAGATATTATCTCGGAAGAGCCTGTGGCAGCTGTAGAAGCAGAACCATTCCTGCCCGAAGATATTATGGATGATTTGGAAATTATCACGCCTGAAGAAATAATTGATGATTTCCAGACTGAACCGGAGCTGGATGAAGAAAAAACGATCGTTGATTTTGGCATCCCTGAATCGGAATATCTTCCCATCACAAAGCCGCCCAAGGATGAATTTTTTGCCGCTTCCTTCGATTCAATTCTAAAAAGATTTGCACCTGATGAGGAAGAAGAAATTGCTGCTTTGCCTGAAGCAGAACCTGTGAAAAATGAGGAAAAATTGGAAGATTTGAATTTTCAGGTTGAGGAAACTGCTGATAAACCGAAATCAGAAGATTCTTCCAAAACAACCAGTTCCAATGAAGATGATCTGGACTTATCCTTTGATAATCTTATGTCTAAATCACAGGCAGATTTTCGCACCAAAGATATCGGTTTTAAAGCAGAGGATATCATCCATCCCAAAAAGAAGAAAAAGAAATAATTCATGAACAAAAAGGAAAAAAATCAGGATATTGAGTATAATATTCTGTGTAAAAGATGTGAAAAAACCTGCAAACAAACTGCTGCCTGGACTCTGGTGACCTGCCCCCATTTTTGTCAGAAACCGGAGCAGATCGAAATAAAATTCTCCTTTCCCGGAAAGTAATCTGATGCGCATCATAGCCGGCAAATACAAGAAAAGCAACCTTTTCCCCGTACCGGGAAATACCACCAGACCAACCACCGATTATCTGCGCGAAGTGATTTTTTCGATCCTGGGGAATGTGGAAGATCAGGATTTTCTGGATCTTTATGCCGGCAGCGGTTCGGTGGGATTGGAAGCTCTCAGCCGCGGCGCCGGGTTTGTTGATTTTGTCGATTTCTCTCAAAATTCCATCAAAACCATGATCCGCAATATTGAGAAGTTAAAATGTACGGAAGCTTGCCGGATTCACCGTAAAAAAGTGAGCGCCTATCTGAAGGTTTGTGAAAAAAAATTCGATGTGATCTTTCTGGATCCGCCTTATGAGAAAGATTTAGTGAATAAAACCCTTGAACTTATATTTGAATTTTCGCTTTTAAAACCGGAAGGAATGATCATCGTCGAGCATTCCCGCCTGGAAAAACCGGATGTCAAATGGCAGGAAAGGGTAAGCAGTGAACGTTCCGCGGGAAAAACATTCCTGACAATTTTGAGATAACTAATAAAATTATCTTCTTGAAATCACTTGTTGACAAAAAGCACACAATGTATTTTTTAGAAACATGAAATATTTTAAATGGAATTTAGAAAAGAATGAGATGCTGAAGAAGCAAAGAAATATCTCATTTGAAGAGATTGTATTTCAGATTCAAAATGATGGATTATTAGAGATTATTAAACATCCCAATAATGACAAGTATGTTAATCAGAAAATCTTTGTAGTGATTTATAATAATTATGTGTACTTAGTACCCTTCATTGAAAAAGAAAATGAGATTTTTTTAAAAACAATATTTCCCGGTAGGAAATATACGAAGAAATATCTGGAGGATAAAAATGAGTAAATTAAATAAAGAAGAATTAGAAATTTTGAAATCTGTTGAAAATGATGAATGGATAGGTGTTGAGAATCTGGATAGCGAAAAAAAGAGATTCAAAAAATACGCCGAAGCAACATTTAAAAAAGACAAAAGAATAAACATTCGGATATCCGAAAAAGATTTAATCTCTTTGCAAATGAAAGCGCTGGAAGAAGGTCTTCCCTATCAAACCCTGATTTCAAGTATTCTACATAAATTTATTAATGGAAATCTGGTGGGTAAAAAATGAAAATCTATAATACTTTAACAAGGAAAAAAGAAGAGTTTGTACCGGTGACTTCAGGCAAAGTGAAGATCTATCTTTGCGGTCCGACTGTTTATAACTATTTCCATATTGGCAATGCACGCACTTTTCTTTTTTTTGATGTGGTTCGCAAGTACTTTATTTACAAAGGTTTTGATGTAACTTATGTGCAGAATATCACCGACATCGATGATAATCTGATCAATCAATCCAACAAAGAGAAAATTCCTGTTCCCAAAATTGCCGAGAAATATATTAAAGCTTTTCTGGATGACACTGCAGCGATCGGTATCAGCCCGGCAGATCACAATCCCAAAGCCACCGAATATCTTGCGGAAATGATTGGTTTGATCAAAGATCTGGAGAAAAAAGGATTTGCCTACGAAGTGAATGGTGATGTCTATTTTTCTATTGAAGCAGATAAGACTTACGGCGAACTTTCCGGTAAAAACATCGAAGATCTGCAGGTTGGAGCCCGGGTGGAAGAAAACACGCAAAAGAAACATCCCGGTGATTTCACTTTGTGGAAAAAAGCCAAACCAGGTGAACCGAAATGGCAGAGCCCCTGGGGAGAAGGCAGACCCGGCTGGCATACGGAATGTGTGGTGATGTCGCAAAAACTGCTGGGAAAGACTTTCGATATTCACGGCGGCGCCATCGATCTGATCTTTCCACATCATGAGAATGAAATTGCTCAATCCAGAGGTGCTAATAATTGCCTTCATGCTAACTACTGGATGCACGGCGGTTTTCTGAACATCACCGGTGAAAAGATGTCCAAAAGCCTGGATAACTTTTTCCTGACCCGTGATGTCCTTAAAAAATTCGATGCCGAAACGATCCGCTTCTTCTTCCTTTCCAAGCATTACCGCAGTTCGATCGATTATAATGAAGCTATTTTGCAGGAATCCGAACAGGCGGTGAAAAATTTCTATTCAGCTCTGCGCAAGGTCGGTTATCAGATTCTGAGAGATGAAGTTCCCGAATATACAGAAGATCAACTAAAAATGAAAGAAACCTTCATCAACGCCATGGATGATGATTTTAACACAGCTATTGCCATCTCTGTCTTATTCGAGGCAGCTAAGAAAGCTCGAAATACTGATGATGCGAACTACGCCCATCTTCTCGTTGAACTGGGTAGTGTTCTAGGCTTTTTCACCGATCTGGAAAGCAAACTGAAAGATAATGTTGATTCTATTTCCAATGATCTCATCCAGCTGCTGATCGACTATCGCAATCGCTTTAAAAAAGAAAAAAACTGGGCGCTGGCCGATGCTATTCGGGATGATCTGAAAAAGTTGGGAATTCAGTTGAAGGATACAGCGGCTGGAACTGAGTGGGAGATGGATTAAAGGCAACCACGAATTGCACGAATTGACACAAATTAAGGTATATTAGCTCACGGATATACGCTGATAACCACGGATAAAATACAGTTGTGTCTTCGAGGTTTACCAAACAATGACTGGAATCTTTCAAAGGAATTCTTAGAAAGCATTCTCGACTTTTAAAAAACATAGTATTCTGAATCGGTAGCCGCCGGGATGCATTACTGGGAAGGATTTGTCTTAATCAATATATCAAATTTCTGCTACTTCTGCCGAGATTAACTTATCTTTGAGATTTAGAAAACCATCCACACTATCGACAAGTATTTTCTTACCTTGTAAACTATTAAATAGTTGCTCCTGTTTGGGGGTCATTTCGGAATTAAACTTCACTTCGATCAAATGATCAGCGGTTTTAAAATCAATTTCAATTCCATCCTGATAAAAATAACAAGGAGACAGATGTTTGATTTCGAAATAAACCAGATTCTCAAATAAGGAACCTTTATCTCTAAAGCCGGTAACCATATTACGAATTCCAACATCACCGGCATAAATCTTTTTCCCTGATCGTCTCCTTTCATTTATCTTTCCACACCTTTCGAGGGGATGGATTAAGTAAGTATCTTGAAAATAACCAAAATATCTACTGGAAGTATCTCTGCTAATTCCTAAGATATTAGCCATTTTTGTTACTGATGCTTGTTTTCCAGACCTTTCCATGAGAAGTTTGAAATAATCTCTTATCAATCTGGCATCTTTAATATTGTGAATTGCTATTATATCTTTATACAATAAATTATCACATAATTCTTCGATATAACCGATATCACCTGTTAATACATATTCCGGTATTCCACCTGTTTTCAGATAATCTTCAAAATATTTTTCCAGCAAATAAGATTCTGATGGCTTGATGATTATGTTTTTGAAGTTCAAATATTCAGAAAATTTAAGTGGTAAAATTTCATGCAATCTAACTCTACCTGTCAATAATCCTCTTTGATCTTTCATCAATCCAGCCTGAGAAGCAGAGACATATATCTTCAGGTTTTCATTATCATAAAAATTTTTCAACTCTTGTGAATAGGTAATTTTGAACAGCACCTCATCCAGGAAGAGATACAGCTTTGTAGCACGGGAATGTTTATGAATCTTTCTGAATTCATCTACAATCTCATGGATAGAATATTTTTCCAGTCCATAAGCATCTAAACTAATATATAAGATTTTATCAGCATCATGCTCAGATAATAACTCTTCGATCACTAACTTCATTAATGCTGTTTTTCCAACTCGGCGTAATCCGGTTATCATCTCAATGGATTTTCTATCTTTAGCCTGATACAAATGACTTTGATATTCTGATCTGTTGTTTAAATGGGAGCTAAAATTCCCTTCCCACCAGGGATTATATTGAAAAAGTAAATCTTTAATCATCCGACACCATCCTCCACTTTTTCCATTTTGTGTACGATGCCATCGGACATAAATGCCAAATATTTGTAAAGAAGTATTTTAAATTGCACAATTGTATTGATAAAAACTGGTCGCTGGCAGATGCCATTCTCGATGATCTGAAAAAGTTGGGAATTCAGTTGAAAGATACTGCAGCTGGAACTGAGTGGGAGATGGAGTAGGATTTAGCAACGAACAATAAAGAAAAAAGACTGAAACCACGAATTGGCACTAATTTTCACGAAGTTGATGAGCTTGTCTATTCTCGTTCCAATGATCTTCGTTGGAACGTAGAATTTCCGCTCTGCGGAATAAAATGCTGTCATTCTGAGTCCCGAAAGCTTTCGGGATCGTAGCGGCTTTCGACGAAGAATCTGGTCAGTGATCATTGGTGTATTTGTAATTAGTCATTTGTGTCTTTGCGAGTATTCTTCCAATAATTCTGACGAAGCAATTTCTAATATAAAAAGATATTCGATTTTACTTTGAAATAATGCTATTAATCCAATCAAAAATCTTATTACTGATCTCCAAAACTGTTATGAATTCTTCTTCAAAAACGGGTTCATAATCTCCAGGATAACGAGTTTGAACTGCATAATCTGTAAGAATTATTCCTTCTTTAACATAATCCGGAATAACATAATCGTTATCTTCCAATAAAGATAACAACTTGCCTATAGAATGTATTCGCGGGATATTAATATTATAAAACCTTAATAATCCTTTCAGAGCTTTTTCGACAGCTTGCTGACAATCAAAACACAGATCTTCATATAAAACACCAGGGGGAATATTTTGCAGATTTGCCCTCGCTAAATTACTTTGAGCTCTTTGCATCCATTCTTTAACGACATCATTTCTTTTCATAAATTACTTTTCCGGTTTTCATAATCTCATGATAAATAAAGGAAGATTCGTTTTTTAATTCATCAAAATGTTCCGGCGTATCAACTATGAGATCAACTGCTATTTTTAAATTATATAATAGTTTGTATAAATAATGCGCCAGCTTGCGTTTATGTTTTATATTACTCTTCAATATACACAAATCATAATCACTGTCATTATTGGGATTTTTAACCTTGGAACCAAAAAGAATGATCTTTTCCGGATCAACGTTCTCTTTGATTGTAAGTATTGCGTTTTCTATTATTTTATCCATTTCCCCTCTTTAAATAACTAATGGAGTAAGCTCCGGATACCCAAAATTTTGTCAATTGATAATTTTTGTGCTAATATTTATTGTGATATTTTACTATATTTCTGTCCTGAAAAAAGTCGAAATTGAAGATTGAAGGATAAACTCAATCTCGAATTGTACAATCCGCTGTCTGACTTCTTACAAATCATAGTTTTACCTAGGAATTTTTTCCAACTAAAATAAAAATACCTAGGTAATTTTGCAGTATACAACAAAAATATCTTGACTTTAATACCTGCGATTAATCTTCATGGTTCTGTTAAATATATGTGGTTAGGAAAATTATGGAAATTTATAATAGAACTGTTTTAGAAAAAATCCGGCAAAACATGGAAACAAGAAAAATTCAGATCCTTTTCGGAACCCGGCAGGTAGGAAAAACGACAATCCTCAAGCTAATTGAAACCGAGATCAGAAACAAGGGAGAGCAGGTATTAAGATTAAACCTTGATTTACCTGAATATTTCAAGGTATTTAATTCCTATGAAAATGTGTTGAAATATTTGGAAATATCTGGCTTTGATTTACAGAAAAAAATCTACCTCCTTTTAGATGAATTTCAGGCAATGAATGGCATTGGCAAGTTGATGAAAATTATTTATGATGAGTATCCAATGCTAAAAATCATCGCCACTGGCTCGTCCTCATTATTGATCAACAGGCATATCAAGGAAGGATTAACAGGCAGATATTTCAGTAGCATTGTGTTTCATTTCAGCTTCTTAGAATTCCTGCAAACCAAAACAGATAATACTGTTTATAATATGCTGAAGAAAAATTCATATTTAGCGACGGGAAAATCTCAAGACTTTCTGGAAGAATACTTACTTTTTGGTGGATACCCGGAAGTTATTTTGAATGCGGATTTGGAAACCAAATTAGACCTTTTTTCCAGCATCTATACCAGTTACCTGCAAAAAGATATAAATTTCTTCATCAAATATGAGAATATGCCCAAATTTTCGTCACTAGTCGAATTACTGGCTGATAATATTGGTTCTCTAATTAATATAAACAATCTATCAAAAACTCTAGGAATTAGCTATCAAACCATCGAAAATTTTATCTTCACTTTAGAAAACACTTTCTCTATAAAATTGATCAATCCCTTCTATAATAACTTGTCTAAAGAAATAAAAAAAATGAAAAAAGTTTATTTCTATGATCTGGGATTACGAAATTATGTTTTGAACATTCGTCATCTTCCGGCTAATAGTGGCAGTCTGGCTGAGAATTTTGCTTTTCTGGAAATGAGCAGAAATCATGATTACAATATAAAGTACTGGCGAACAATAAATGGTACTGAAATCGATTTTATTTTGGAAAAAGATCAGAAGCTCATACCTGTGGAAGTAAAATACAGAGAAAACCTGAACGTGAATATTGTACCGGCAAATATTAAAAGCTTCATGGAAAGTTATAATATTGAAAAAGCCTACATAATTACCAAAAATCAGCAAAATGTCCTGAACTACAGTAGTAAAAAGATCATTTTCCTTCCCATCATACTCAGTTGCAATATCGATTTTGATTAACATTATTTAGCGGGTAACAATGCTATTCGCGATGACCTGAAAAAATTGGGAATTCAAATGAAGAATACTGTGAATGGTAGTGAGTGGGAGATGGTGGAATAGAATTTATTATCAAACAAAAATGAACGATACAATTTTGTCTTTACGAGGAGTCTTACGATATTTCTTTCGAAGTAATCTAAAAAAATATACTCAGGAAGCTATTCCTTTTGCATACTAATGATATTGATGATTTTCAGCTTCAAAACTTTCTTTTAGAATAGTCTGACCTAGCAGGTTATAAATCGTTAAAATTCCGTTTTCATTTTCCGGAATGAAGAGATTTAAATAAATTCAACTCATTTATATCTATCTGTTATAATTATAATTGCATATATTTTAAGTCCTTACCGAAAGTACTCTGAATCCGCTTCAAATGAGCTTACAAAATATTTGACACATAAAACCGCGTTTAAATATATGACACCGGAGTTAGGATGAATATTATCAAGAATAAGACGGGCTGGATAGAAGTTATCTGTGGCAGCATGTTCAGCGGGAAAACGGAAGAATTGATCAGACGGGTGCATCGGGCCGAATATGCCCGTCAGAAGATCCAGGTTTTCAAACCTAAAATCGATAACCGCTACGAAGAAAACCATATCGTTTCCCACAGCAAAATGAAAACTCCCTCCATCCTGGTGGAAAATTCCAATGATATTCATGAACAGGTCAAATATGATACCGAAGTTGTCGTCATCGACGAAGTGCAATTTTTGGATACAGGTATTGTGCATATCTGCAACAAAATGGCGGACAGCGGTAAACGAGTTATTGTGGCCGGCCTGGATCAAGATTTCAAAGGAGCGCCCTTCGGACCCATGCCGGAACTTCTGGCTATTGCTGAATACGTAACCAAATTGAATGCTATCTGCGTGAAATGCGGCAATCCGGCCAGCCGTACCCAGCGCCTCACCAAAGATCAGGAGACTGTCATCGTTGGAACTACCAATATTTACGAAGCACGCTGCCGCAACTGTCATGAGGTCTTAGAATAATGAATTCCCTCAATATGTTTATTGCCCAGATATTAGATATTTATATGATCATCATCGTGATTCGAGCCCTGCTTTCCTGGTTTGCCATTCAGGCAGACAGCCCCTTTTTTGGCATCTATGTCTTCCTGATCCGTATCACGGAACCTGTATTAGGCTGGTTTCGCGGCCAAATGCGCAAAATTGCTCCCAATATGATGTTTGATATTTCACCCATTATTGTGATCGTGCTGCTGAATATTATCAAAAATCTGCTGTTAAGAGCTTAAATATGTTAGAAAAGATAAATAAGGCTGCTGATTTCATCCGCACGAAAGTTGATTCGGTTCCGGAAATCGGCCTTATTCTGGGAACCGGTTTGAATTCCCTGGCCGAGATGGTGCGGAATGCTAAGTCAATTTCCTATAAAGATATACCCGGCATGGCTGTTTCGACAGCGCCTTCGCATCAGGGTAAATTCATTTTTGGCAAGCTGGCCAATAAATCAGTCGTGATCATGCAGGGTAGGCTGCATTACTACGAAGGCTACTCCATGCAGGAAGTCACATTTCCGATCCGCATCATGCAGGCTCTTGGCGTCAAAACGCTGCTCGTCACCAACGCGGCCGGCAGTCTGAATGAAGAATTGCAGCCGGGAGATATTGTTCTGATCACCGATCATATCAACTTCACCGGCAATAATCCCCTCATCGGCAAAAATTACGCTGAACTGGGCGAACGCTTCCCCAGTATGAACGAACCTTACAGCAAACGCCTGATCGGATTCTGCCAGGAAATTGCCGCAGAAAATGATTTTGAAGTAAAAAAAGGAATTTATACCGGATTAAGCGGACCCAGCCTGGAAACCCGTGCCGAATGCAACATGCTGGTTTTTCTTGGTTCGGACCTGGTGGGAATGTCCACCGTGCCGGAAGTGATCGTCGCCATCCAGTCCGAAATGGAAGTGCTGGGTATATCGGTCGTGACCAATCTCAGCAATATTTTCCATAATGAAGCTCACAGCCAGGAACAAATCTGGGAAAACGCCGAAAAAGCCAGGATCAACCTGGAAAAATTAATTTTATGTCTGTTAAAAAAAATATAGTGAGGGAGTAGCTTATGGCTTCCAAAGAATTGACCTTAAAAAAATTAGAGAAATA